>JAWUWM010000051.1:0-22018 GCA_034111845.1 Psychroserpens sp.
TGACGTAATTTTAAACGCTCTTCAATAGCAGCTGGTCGCATATCAAAAATACCTTTGATTTTTGAAGCAATCTCACCATCTGTAATGTTAAATGGGCAAGTACCATACGTATCCACATAAATTGACGTGGGCTCTACAACACCAATCGCATAACTCACTTGAACTAATAGTTCATCACAAATACCTGCTGCAACCATGTTTTTTGCAATATGTCTTGTCGCATAAGCAGCACTTCTATCTACTTTACTTGGATCTTTTCCTGAGAACGCACCACCACCGTGACCGCCTTTACCACCATAGGTGTCTACAATTATTTTTCGTCCTGTTAATCCTGTATCTCCATGAGGTCCTCCGATAACAAATTTCCCGGTTGGATTAATATGATAGGTGATTTGATCATTGAATAATACTTGAATGTGTTCAGGTAATTTAGCAACCACTCTTGGTATTAAAATGGCAACAATATCTTTTCTAATTTTAGCTAACATGATGTCGTCTTCATCAAAATCATCATGTTGTGTAGATACCACTATCGCATCAATACGTTGCGGTACATTATCATCACTATACTCAATAGTTACCTGACTTTTAGAGTCTGGACGTATATAGGTAATGTCTTTGTTTTCGCGCCTTAAATCGGCTAACTCTTTTAAAATTCTATGTGATAAATCTAATGCTAAAGGCATGTAATTATCAGTTTCGCGAGTTGCGTAACCAAACATCATTCCTTGATCTCCTGCACCTTGCTCTTCTTTGCTAGCTCTGTCAACACCACGATTGATGTCTTCAGATTGTTCGTGAATTGCAGAAAATATACCACATGAATTCCCGTCAAACATGTATTCACTTTTCGTATAACCAATTTTGTTGATAGTATCACGTGCAATTTTTTGAACGTCTAAATACGTTTTTGATTTCACTTCACCAGCCAATACAACTTGACCTGTGGTCACTAAGGTTTCACAGGCTACTTTTGATTCGCTATCAAATGCTAAAAAATGATCAATTAACGCATCGCTAATTTGATCTGCTACTTTATCTGGATGGCCTTCAGAGACGCTTTCCGAAGTAAATAAATATGACATATTATCTCTATGGTTTTATTATTCTGAAAAATTATATTGAGATTGCTTGATCGCTAGAGGAGTCGTAAACTAACTGCTTTAGCATTTTTTATGAGACTGAATGTATTTCAGTATCAGAGGTTGCAATCAGAACAAATTTTCCTCTTTTGTAATTGTTTACAAAAGTACAGTTATTATTGACACTAGAAAACCGATCTTAAGTTAATTGGATGTTAATTGAATTTCAATGCTAACATTTTATTTTGAGAGGGATAAAGGCCTATTTTTAATATTTAAGAAATTAGTACCGTTAAAATTAAATTACATAGAATAATTTTCCGTTTGAATAGGGTTATTTGTAATTTTTTAGAAAAATATTCTGTTTAATTTGGTTTATAATTATAAATTTCGCAATATTTGTACTCACAAAGTTCAATAATTTACTGAAATGTTATCAAGAAAGGCAGAGGGATTAGACCCATTGAAGCCTTAGCAACCCTTAAATTTATTAAGAAGGTGCTAAATTCTACTCCGTTTATCGATTCATATATCGATAAACTAGATAGATAACCAAACTGTAATTACTCATCTGTAGTTACCTTTTTCTTATAACATTTTTCTATTACGTGTGCTTCTAACGAGGCGTATTTGGCTTTTGAATTAATTTATTTTAACTCGAAAAAAACTTAGAAAAATGAGTACACAAAAATTCGCAACAAAAGCGTTGCACGCAGGACACGACGTTAGTAAAAATGGAGGAACACGAGCTGTTCCTATTTATCAATCTACAGCCTATGTTTTTGATGATTCAGATGATGCAGCAGGACGATTTAATTTATCGGTTCCTGGATTTATCTACACACGTTTAAATAATCCAACCAACGATGTTTTAGAACAACGTATTGCTGCCTTAGAAGGCGGTATTGCTGCAGTCGCAACCGCATCAGGCACAGCTGCTATTTCAACAACACTCTTAACACTTTTAAAAGCTGGCGACCACATTGTGGCATCAAGTAGTTTGTATGGTGGAACTTATAATTTATTGAGCGTTACTCTGCCAAGACACGGTATTACCACAACATTTGTAGATCCTTCAAATCCCGATAACTTTGATAAAGCAACTCAACAGAACACGAGAGCCTTTTTTGTAGAATCCTTAGGGAACCCAAAATTAGATGTTTTAGATATAGAAGCTATTTCTAAAGAGGCTAAAGCTCATAAAGTGCCATTAATTGTAGATAATACAGTTGCGACACCGTATTTATTGAATCCAATTGAGTATGGAGCAAACATTGTAATCCATTCCTTAACGAAATACATAAATGGAAACGGAACCTCTTTAGGTGGAATCATTGTAGATGCAGGAACATTTGATTGGACGAATGGGAAGTTTCCAGAATTTACAGAGCCTTCTGCTGGTTATCATGGATTAGTGTATAGCGAAACTATTGGTCCAGCAGCATTTATAGCAAAAATTAGAATTGAAGGACTTCGTGATTATGGAGGTGCTTTGAGTCCGTTTAATGCCTTTCAAATTATTCAAGGTTTAGAAACGCTAGAATTACGAATTTTAAAGCACAGTCAAAATGCTTTGGAATTAGCAAAATGGTTACAGGAACAACCTGAAGTTACTTGGGTTAACTATCCAGGATTGGAGTCGAGTACATACAGAGAATTAGCTAAAAAGTACTTGCCAAAAGGGCAAAGTGGTATTGTGACTTTTGGTGTTGAAGGCGGTTATGAGTCTGCTAAAAAAGTAGCAGATACCACTAAATTATTTTCATTATTGGCAAATATAGGTGATACCAAATCATTAATTATTCATCCAGCAAGTACAACACATCAGCAATTAAGTGATGAAGCACAAGAAACGACAGGTGTCACTAAAGATTTGATTCGATTATCTGTTGGTATAGAAAATATCGAAGATTTGAAAGCGGATTTAAAAGAGGCTTTCGTTGTTGTAAAACAAACCGTTTTATCTTAAATAGTTAGTTAATTTTTATAATGAGATTAGTTGATCTTCTTTAATACAGCTGAAAAGTTAATCTCTAATAAACATAGAATATGAGTGATTTAAAATTTACAGTATCAGGAGAAAGTACTTCTGCAACTCAATTTATAGGCAAGGCCAGACATTTTGAATTAATTATTGATGAGCCAGAAGCTTTAAACGGTACAGATGCAGATGCTAATCCCGTAGAATATATTTTAGCAGGTTTTGCAGGATGTATAAATGTGGTTGGACATTTAGTAGCCAAAGAATTAGGCTTTATAATTAAAAAACTAAAGATTGAAGTTTCTGGTACTATTAATCCAGAACGTTTTTTAGGGGCATCAACTAAAGAACGCGCTGGATTTAAAAGTATTCAGTTAAGTCTTATTCCTAAGACGGATGCCTCTATAGAAACTTTAGTGGAATGGTTAGAAATAGTAGAAGCACGATGTCCAGTAAAAGATAATTTAACCAACCATACACCTATTAAAATTTCGGTTGAAAAAGAATTTAATTTACCTTAAAATGAAAGATTTACACTATATAAACATTTCAAATTATAGTAACCAAAATGGTAAGACAGCCACTATACAACTGTCTTACCAAACTTTTGGTCAACCGTTGCATAATGCTCCAGTAGTATTGGTCAACCATGCATTGACGGGTAATTCTAATGTCTGTGGAAATGAAGGTTGGTGGAACGATCTTATAGGTGAAGAAAAATGTATTGATACAAACATCTATACGATTTTGGCATTCAATATTCCTGGAAATGGATACGATGGAAATAGTGATAACCTCATTGAAGACTATAAAAATTTTACAGCGAGAGATATTGCTCAACTATTTTCTGAAGGCTTAAAAATTCTAGACATTCAAAAGCTTTTTGCTGTGATTGGAGGATCTGTGGGTGGTGGAATTTCTTGGGAATTAGCAGCTTTGGAAACTAATTTGATAGAACATCTCATCCCAATTGCTACAGATTGGAAATCCACAGACTGGTTAATTGCGAATTGTCATATTCAGGATGCGCTATTAAATAATTCTAGCAAACCATTAGAGGATGCAAGAATGCATGCGATGACATTATATCGTACTCCAGAATCCTTGACCAGTAAATTCCGAAGAAGTGAAAAATCAAATATTCTTTTTAATGTGGAGAGCTGGCTTAATTATCATGGAGAAGCGTTGAATACACGTTTTAATCTTTCGGCATATAAACTAATGAATCAAATATTAAGAACTATTGATATCACGAGAGGTAGAACTTCGTTTAATGATGTTGTTTCAAAAATTAGTTCAAATATTCATATTGTGACTATTAATAGCGATCTATTTTTTAAAGCTGAAGAGAATTGGGAAACCTATGTAGATTTAAAATTACTTAAAGATAATGTTTCGATCAATGAAATTAAATCAATTCATGGTCACGATGCGTTTCTAATTGAGTTTGCTCAATTGTCTAAATTTTTAGCACCCATTTTTGACACTGAAATATCTTGTAATTATGAAGGCATTTTAAAAAAATGTATATGAGTAACATAGAAGAAGAGCTGTTAAAGCGAATTTTGGTTCTAGATGGGGCTATGGGAACCATGTTACAACGCTATAATTTTTCAGAAGAAGACTTTAGAGGAGAACGTTTTAAGGAGTATCCAACGTCATTAAAAGGAAATAATGATTTGTTATCATTAACCCAACCTCAAGCCATTGCAGATATTCATAAGCTCTATTTTGAAGCTGGAGCAGATATTGTAGAAACCAATACGTTTTCTGGAACAACAATCGCTATGGCAGATTATAATATGGAAGACTTAGTCTACGAACTCAACTTCGAGTCTGCTAAGATTGCAAAGTGTATTGCCACAGCGTTTACTAATAAAAACCCTCAAAGACCTCGATTTGTTGCTGGTAGTATAGGGCCAACCAATAAAACAGCAAGTATGTCTCCAGATGTTAATAAACCAGAATATCGAGCCATTACTTTTGATGAATTACGAGTAGCCTACAAACTACAAGTTGAAGCTTTGATTGATGGTGGTGTTGATGTGCTTTTGGTAGAGACTATTTTTGATACGCTCAATGCTAAAGCTGCTTTGTTTGCTATTGAGGAGGTTAAAGAAGAGCGCCAAATAAAGATCCCAATTATGGTGTCTGGAACTATTACAGATGCTTCAGGGCGCACATTATCTGGTCAAACTGTAGAGGCGTTTTTGACATCGATTTCTCATATTCCATTATTAAGTGTCGGTTTTAATTGTGCTTTAGGAGCAGAACAACTCAAACCTTACTTACAGCGATTATCTAACGAAACTGAGTTTTATACATCAGCACATCCTAATGCAGGTTTGCCAAATGCTTTTGGAGAATATGACCAATCTGCAAAACAGATGCAAGTATTAATTGAGGACTATTTAAAAGACGGATTGATAAATATTATTGGTGGCTGCTGTGGTACAAATCCAGAGCATATAAGATCCATTGCAGACGTAGCTCAAAACTATCAACCGAGACAAACTAAAGTTGAAGCATAATGGCAGACAGTGACTGTAGAAAATATTTAACTTTATCTGGACTGGAGCCGTTAGTTGTCACTCCAGAAAGTAACTTCATCAACGTTGGAGAACGTACTAATGTTACAGGTTCAAGAAAATTTCTCAGATTAATAAAAGAAGAGAAGTATGATGAAGCACTAAGCGTTGCAAGAGATCAAGTAGAAGGTGGTGCTCAAATTCTGGATGTCAATATGGACGAAGGCATGCTAGATGGTAAATACGCCATGGTTAAGTTTTTAAACCTCATTGCTTCAGAACCTGATATTGCTCGTATTCCATTAATGATTGATAGTTCTAAATGGGAAATTATTGAAGCTGGATTGCAAGTTGCACAAGGAAAATGTGTTGTGAATTCTATCAGTTTAAAAGAAGGTGAAGACGAATTTAAGCGTCAATCAAAATTGGTGAAACGCTATGGAGCAGCCGTTATTGTTATGGCTTTTGATGAGGTTGGACAAGCAGATAGTTATGAGCGTCGCATCCAAATTTGCAAACGGTCTTACGATATTTTGGTTAACGAAGTGAATTTCCCGCCTCAAGATATTATTTTCGATCCTAATATTTTCCCGGTAGCAACAGGTATGGATGAGCATCGTTTAAATGCTTTAGATTTTTTCAATGCTACAAAGTGGATTCGCAAAAATCTACCTTATGCAAATGTTTCAGGAGGTGTAAGTAATGTATCCTTTTCATTCCGCGGAAATAACACGGTACGGGAAGCTATCAACGCTTCATTTTTATATCATGCTATTCAACATGGCATGACTTTGGGAATTGTGAATCCGACGATGTTAGAGATTTATGATGAAATCCCAAAGGATTTATTGAAGTGCGTCGAAGACGTGTTATTCGATAGACATGATGACGCAACCGAGCGCCTCTTAGATTTCGCAGAAACAGTAAAAGGAAACAAAAAACAAGATAGTACTAAAGTAATAGAATGGCGAAGTAAATCTTTACAGGATAGGATCACACATAGCCTTGTCAAAGGTATCGATGCTTTTATTATTGAAGATACAGAGGAAGCAAGATTAGCATCAGACAAACCTATTAGAGTTATTGAAAGTAATCTAATGATTGGAATGAACGTTGTTGGAGATCTCTTTGGAAGCGGAAAAATGTTTTTGCCTCAAGTGGTGAAGTCTGCTCGAGTGATGAAAAAAGCGGTGGCGCATTTACAACCATTTATTGAAGCCGAAAAAGATGGAAAACAGGAGTTTGCAGGTCGTATTTTAATGGCTACAGTAAAAGGAGATGTACATGACATTGGTAAAAATATTGTGAGTGTAGTTTTAGGATGTAATAACTACGAAATAATAGATTTAGGAGTTATGGTGCCACCAGAAAAAATAATTGAAACTGCAATTAGAGAAAACGTAGATGTGATTGGACTCAGTGGATTGATTACGCCATCACTTGATGAAATGGTTTACGTGTCTCAAGAAATGGAAAAAAAGAACTTAAATATTCCTTTGATTATTGGTGGAGCAACCACTTCTCGAGCGCACACTTCTGTTAAAATTGCTCCAAAATATAGCAATACAGTTGTGCATATTAATGATGCGTCTAGGGCAGTAACCGTTGTTGGTAATCTGCTTAAAAAAGACAATAGGGTTTACAAGGAGCAAATCCGAGAAGAGTACGATAAATTTAGAGCGCAGTTTTTAAAACGAGGTAAGCAAAAATATTATATATCTATTGAAGATGCTCGTGAAAATAAATTCAAAATAGATTGGAGTACTTCGGAAATTGTAAAGCCTAAACAGCTTGGGATTCAAATTATTGATGATTTCGATATCACAAAATTGGAGACCTATATCGATTGGAGTCCGTTTTTTAGAAGTTGGGATCTCCACGGAAGATATCCAGATATTCTAACAGATGTGGTTGTAGGACCTCAAGCACAAGAGTTGTTTAAAGACGCTCAAGAGCTTTTGACGCGTGTTTTTGATGAGAAATTATTGAAGGCAAAGGCTGTTTTTGGTTTGTTTCCTGCAAATACAGTTAATGATGATGATATTGAGGTGTCCATCAAAGATTGTCATACTGAACTTGACTCAGTATTTCAGAACAAGGGTCTCGACTCAACTCGACCTGAAAGTTTAACATTCCTAACCCTTCGTCAACAATTGAGTAAAAGAGAAGGTGTCCCAAATATTGCTTTAGCTGATTTTGTCGCTCCAAAAGATTCAGAAGTAAAAGATTATATGGGTGCATTTTGCGTATCAACTGGTTTTGGAACTGCAGCATTAGCAAAACAGTTTGAAGCAGATCATGATGACTATAATTCTATTATGATTAAAGCAATTGCAGATCGACTAGCAGAAGCTTTTGCAGAATATTTACATAAAGAAGTAAGAACGAAACATTGGAATTATGCAAAACATGAAGATTTAACTAACGCAGAATTAATCAAAGAAACCTATAAAGGTATTCGTCCAGCTCCAGGCTATCCAGCATGTCCAGATCATTTAGAAAAGACAACAATCTGGAAGTTACTAGATGTCGAAGAAAACATTGGCGTAACGTTAACCGAAAGTTTAGCGATGTGGCCAGCAGCCAGTGTAAGCGGTTATTATTTTGGAAATCCAGAAGCAAAGTATTTTGGATTAGGAAAAATAACAGAAGACCAATTAAAAGATTATGCAAAACGCAGACACATAAGTGAAGATGAAGCTAGAAAATGGCTCAATCCAAATTTAGCACATTAAAATTCCTGCGCAGGCAGGAATCTTTTGGCCGAAAGCGATTGTACTTTTGTAGAGAAAAAAACGGAGCAAGTATGTGCGTTAGGGATAGAACGGCCTGTCTGAGCTCCTCGAAGAGAGCGAGTAGTGAAAGCCCGACCTTTAGGTGACGCAAAAAAATAATTAATAAGCTACAGAAAACAGTAGTGTATTTGTGGCTATAAAAAGAGATTCCACTTTTGTGGGAAGTGAACATGAAAGTAACACAACACATAAAAAACGCCAACGGAAACACACAATTTTCCTTTGAGATTTTACCTCCTTTAAAAGGGCAACATATTCAATCTATTTTTGATAATATTGACCCTTTAATGGAATTTAAACCACCATTTATTGATGTGACTTATCATCGTGAAGAATATACATTCAAAGATGCTGGTAATGGTCTATTGAAAAAGCATATCGTTAAAAAAAGACCGGGAACTGTTGGTATTTGTGCTGCTATTCAAAATAAATATGGCGTAGATGCGATTCCTCATATTTTATGTGGTGGATTTACAAAAGAAGACACTGAAAATTTTTTGATTGATCTTGATTTTTTAGGGATTGATAATGTCATGGCTTTGCGCGGAGATGCTGTGAAAACTGAAACCTATTTTAAGCCAGAAAAAGAAGGTCATGCGTATGCTAATGAGTTGGTGAGTCAAATTTATGAATTAAATAATGGTGTGTATTTGGATGATGAATTGCAAAATTGTTCTAAGACTAATTTTTGTATTGGTGTTGGCGCATATCCTGAAAAACATATGGAAGCACCAAGTTTGGATAGTGATATTCATTTTTTGAAAAAGAAAATTAAAAGTGGTGCAGAATACATTGTAACACAGATGTTTTTTGATAACGATAAGTATTTCAAGTTTGTAGAAAAGTGCAGGAGTGAAGGTATTACTGTGCCTATAATTCCTGGATTAAAACCTATTGCTACTAAAAAGCAGTTAAATGCAATTCCGCATCGTTTTCATGTCGATTTACCAGAAGACTTAATCATAGAAATAGTAAAATGTAAAGATAATAGTCAAGTGAGACAGGTTGGTATTGAATGGTGTATTAATCAATCTAAAGCGCTTCAAAAGGCTGGAATACCAGTTTTACATTATTATTCTATGGGGAAGAGTGATAATATAAAGTTAGTAGCTGCTGCTTTATTTTAAAATTCAAATGTTGTTTTTGTCTATAGCGTTGAATGCGTTGTTGTTGTTGTTAATTATGCCAAATGTAATTTAAAACTTGTTAGCTAACACTCAGGTAGCCTCAGTTGAAGTTGTCTATTAGATTGATATTTGTGCAAATTAGAAGCGAATTTTTAAGTTTATTTTAAGTTGTAATTGGTATTACATACTTTTGCGCTCTAATTTGATTTATGAATCGTTTTTTAGCTTACCTATTTTGCTTGTTTTGTTTGACTATTTCTGCACAAGAAGAAGATCCTAATCTGTTTACGCTAGATGCAAGTGTGTTTTCAGGATCGATTTTAGAACATAACTCAGATATTTCTCATTTAATAACCGGTCATCCCACCGGATTTATTTTAAGCTACAACAAAAAAACATACGGATTTAAAGACTGGGAAAGTAGGTTTAATTATCCAGATTGGGGGTTTTCATTCATATTTCAGGATATGAAAAATTCATCTTTAGGAGAGAACTATAGTTTGTATGCACATTATGATTTTTATTTTTTAAAACGCAATCTTAATTTGAGATTAGGTCAAGGAATCGCTTATACAACGAATTCTTATGATAAGAATGCCAATTTTTTGAATAACGCCTATGGTTCAGATCTGATGAGTTCTACTTATATAATGTTTAATTATAAGAAGGAGAATATTTTTAAAGGATTTGGAGTGCAGGCAGGTATTTCTCTCATTCATTATTCTAATGCCAATTTTAAAGCACCAAATACGTCAACAAACACATTAGCTATTAATGTAGGTGCTAATTATTTATTTAATCATGAGAAGGAACCTGATTATATTCCATCTTCTGAAGAGGAAAAATTTAAAGAACCTGTAAAGTATAATTTTGCTTTTAGAACGGGTTTAAATGAAAGTGATGTTATTGGTGTTGGTCAATTTCCATTTTATATCCTTTCGGGATATGCCGATAAACGACTCAATAGGAAAAGCGCCATTCAAGTGGGTACAGATGTGTTCTTTTCAACGTTTTTGGAGGAGTTGATTACGTATTATTCCGTTGCATTTCCAGAGTTAGATGTTACTGGTGATGAAGATTGGAAACGCGTTGGTGTTTTTGTGGGTCATGAACTATTTATTAATAAACTATCAGTCATTACACAGTTGGGTTATTATGTGTATTATCCTTATGATTTTGAAGGACGTGTCTATAATAGAATTGGCTTTAAGCGCTACTTTGGTGATAAAATTTATGGAGCAATAACGCTTAAGTCTCACGGAGCAAAAGCAGAGGCAGTAGAATTTGGAATAGGGATACGATTATGAAGAGACTAGTAAGTATAATTTTGGTAATCATTCTCTTTTCTTGTAACAGCGAGAATGCGCCAGATTGTTTTCAAAACGCGGGTGCCATTATTGAGAAAGAATTTGATGTAGACTCGTTTGCTAAAATTACGGTATTCCCTAGAGTAGAATTAATTGTAATATATGGGCCAACTCAAAAGGTAATCTTGCAAACCGGAGAATATTTAGCAAACGATATTGAAGTTAACGTGGAAGACGGACGCCTGAATATTTACAATAATAACGCCTGTAATTTTACGCGAGACTATGGCATTACAAAAGTGTTTGTGACGTCTCCAAACCTTACCGAAATCAGAAATGCTTCCCAATTAACAGTCAGAAGTGAAAGTGTTTTAACCTACGATAGTTTGAGTTTGTTTTCTGAAGATTTTAATCAAGAAGGTGAAATAAATACGAATGGTAATTTTCAATTAGAGGTGGATTGTAATACGCTGGAGGTCTTTGTTAATAATTTGTCCTCTGTTTTCCTAAGTGGAGAAGTAGATGATCTTGTATTGAGATATTTTTCTGGTGATGCACGGTTTGAAGGTCGAAACTTAATTGCTCAGAATGTTGATATTTTTCAGCGCAGCAGTAATGATATGATTATAAATGCACAGCAATCTTTAACAGGCGAAATTAGAAGTACAGGTGATGTGATTGTTGTGAATACGCCATTGCTTGTTGAGGTGGAGCAGTTTTATACTGGTGCACTTGTTTTTGAGGATTAATTCTTGAGATTTTTACTTAATTTATTTCAGTAAGAGAGGAGTCTAGGAGTGATTTTTTTAGTTATAATGTTAAGAGGAATAAATAATTGTAGATATGACAATAATAATTATTCCTAATCCAATTCTAGTATTCCACTCTTCTTTGAATATATTAGAGTAGCTTCTTTTTCCTAAATATAATATCCATTTAATTCCTGCTCCTATAACTTTTAGGAATGTTGGAATAATCTCTCGAACAAATTGTTCGAAAAATTCAATTAAAAAATCGCCCATATTTGTTATATCAACTCGTCAACTCCCTAAACAAACTCTCCAAACTCGCGTTTTTTTGATTCAGCTGAAGAATTTTCAAATCATTATCATGCGCAAAATCAAACACATAGGAACGCATGTCTTCGGCAGTAGAAAATGTGATTTCATAAATAAAATCATGTGTATTTTTAACGGTTTTGGCATTAGGAAGTTTTAGTAGAAAAGCATCTTCAACCCGATAATCAAATTCTACAATAACCGTTTGTTCTTTCTCATCTCTTAAGTCTTTAAGCTTCTTGTCTGCAACAATTTCACCTTTATTAATAATGATGACACGATCACAAATGGCTTCAACCTCTTGCATGATATGAGTCGATAAAAACACAGTTTTGTCTTTGCCGATATTTTTAATCAAATGTCTAATATCTACCAATTGATTAGGGTCTAATCCAGTAGTCGGTTCATCTAAAATCAAAACAGATGGATCGTGAAGTAAAGCATTTGCTAAACCAACACGTTGTCTGTATCCTTTTGATAATTGACCTATTTTTTTGTTAGCTTCAGGTGTTAAACCCGTGAGTTCAATAACGTCTTGTATTCTAGTTTTTGGTGTTTTGTATATACCAGCGTTGAATGTTAGATATTCTTTGACATACATCTCAAGGTATAAGGGGTTGTGCTCTGGTAAATATCCTACGCTTTTTTGCACATCCTGTTTGTTTACTTCTACATCAAACCCACTTACTTTAGCAACACCCTGCGTGGCATTAATATAGGTTGTTAAGATTTTCATTAGTGTGGATTTTCCAGCACCATTAGGCCCCAAGAAACCAACAATCTCACCAGTATTTACAGAAAATGAAATGTTGTTTAGTGCTTTTTGTTCGCCATAAACTTTAGAAATGTTTTCGACCTCAATAGACATATATTAATTTGTTTATTCAAAAATACTAATTATTAGTAATGACGTACTTTAAATTATGAATTCTTTAATTCTGAAACGTAAAACCTAAAAAAATAGTCTAACAATTTCGATTTATTAAAAATATAAGTACATTAGCAACTTATTACAGATATCCATTGTCATGGAATTTTAAATATGAAAACATCAAATCATACATATCATAACTGGACTTATTTCTTTTTTAACGAAAAGAGAGAGACGTTGTATGTATAATTTATTAGAAATAAATTTGATATAAGTCTCGATGAAAATCGGGACTTTTTTTTATAATTTTTTTAAAATTTAAAAGAGATTGATTAAAACAGTAGCTATACAAGGCGTAAAAGGATCATTTCATCATATTGTGTCACAGCAGTATCTTGATGAGACCGTTCTGGTGGACGAATGTATGACCTTTGATGCTGTAATTGACAGTGTTTTAAATGGTAAAAGCGACGCAGCCATTATGGCTATTGAGAATTCAATTGCAGGTTCTATTATTCCTAATTATGCCTTAATAGATTCACATAATTTGCATATAATAGGAGAGCACTATTTGGATATTCAACATCATTTAATGGCATTATCGGGTCAAACTATAGATGATATTAAAGAAGTGTATTCGCATCCCATGGCATTATTGCAATGCAAAGCTTTTTTTAAGCAGTATCCACATATTAAATTAGTTGAGGATATTGATACCGCTCAAGTAGCGCAAAGAATTCAAAAAAATCAAACTAAAAACGTAGCAGCTATTGCATCACGTGTAGCAGCTCAATTGTTTGAGCTTGATATTATTTCAGAAAGCATTCAAACTATTAAGCATAACGAGACACGGTTTTTTATTGTAAAAACTAAAAATTCAGTACTAGCTCAAAATGAAATTAATAAGGCTTCCATTAAATTTGAATTAGACCATAAAAGAGGAAGTTTGGCAACTATTTTAAACGTATTGAGTGATTGTAAATTAAATTTAACAAAGATTCAATCACTTCCTAAAATAGAAACACCTTGGAAATATGCCTTTTTTGTAGATGTTACATTCGAGTCTTATAACGACTACGATAAAGCAAAATCAATTATGGATATTATGGCTCAAGATTTTAAAGTTTTGGGAGAATATAGAAATGCAAGACTATGATAGAGGTTGCTAAACGTTTACAAAATGTAGAAGAATATTACTTCTCTAAGAAATTGAGGGAAGTAAATGTGCTTAAATCTCAAGGCAAGCCAATTATAAATTTAGGTATTGGTAGCCCAGATTTGCACCCTCCAGAAGCAGTTCTCAATGCACTAGTAGAAACTTTTGAAGACGAAACAGCACATAAATATCAAGGTTATCAAGGAATTCCAGAGTTAAGAGAAGCTATCGCAGATTTTTACAAAACACATTTTCAAGTGTCTGTAAGTCCACATACTGAGGTGTTACCACTAATGGGCAGTAAAGAAGGGATTTTACATATATCTATGGCGTTTTTAAACCCGGGTGACGAGGCTTTAATTCCAAATCCTGGCTATCCAACGTATCAATCGGTTACTAATTTAGTGGGAGCAGTGCCAGTATTTTACGATTTAACTCAAGATTCAAACTGGTGTCCAGATTTTGTGGCACTAGAAAAACGAGGTGTAGAGAACGTGAAAATTATGTGGGTTAATTATCCTCACATGCCAACAGGAGAGAAGGGTTCTGTTAAATTATATGAAGATTTGATACGATTTGGTAAGCGTCATAATATTTTAATTATCAATGATAATCCATATAGTTTTGTACTCAACCGTTTCCCAAGAAGTATCCTAAAATATAAGGGAGCAAAAGACGTGTGTTTAGAGCTAAACTCACTCAGTAAAACCTTTAATATGGCTGGATGGCGCGTCGGTATGTTATTGGGAAAACATGAGTACATAAATGCAGTATTACGTGTAAAAAGCAATATGGATTCTGGAATGTTCCTAGGTATTCAAAAAGGCGCTATTGAGGCTTTAAAATGTTCAGATATGTGGTTTACGAGTCTAAACAACGTATATGACCAACGACGACAAATCGTATGGAAAATTGCAGATGTGCTTAAGTGTACTTACAATAAAAGTGCAACAGGATTGTTTGTTTGGGCCAAGTTACCAGAGCATATTAAAGCAGAACCATATATCGATTTAATATTAAAAGAAAAGTCAATTTTTATAACACCAGGAACTATTTTTGGTAGCAATGGAGAAGGTTATATAAGAATTTCATTATGTGCCTCAATAGATCAATTGGAAGAGGCATTAGAACGATTAACATAGCGATTATCTGTTTTTCTTCGGAAGACTAGTAACTCACAAATTATAATATTTCTGCAGAAACGGAATTTAAATATGAACAATATTTACATCATAGGAGTCGGATTAATTGGCGGAAGTTTAGCAATAGACATAAAGGCTAATAATACGAATGCTAAAATCTTTGGGATTGATACTAATGATGCGCATCTCGATGACGCTTTAAGTCTCAATGTAATTGATGGTAAAGCAACTTATGATGATTTGCATAATGCAGATTTGGTTATTCTCTCAATACCTGTAGATAAAGCAGTTTTAGAATTGTCTAAAGTTTTAGATGAGATTGGCGAGCAAACTCTAGTGATTGATGTGGGTTCAACAAAATTGCCAATTTGTAAATCTGTTGAAAATCATAAAAATAGACATCATTTTTTAGCAACACATCCTATTGCAGGAACCGAATTTTCTGGTCCAAAAGCTGCTATTGCTAATTTATATAATAAGAAAACAAATATCATTTGTGAAGTAGAAAAAACGACATTTAAACTTCAAGAGAAAGCCTTGCAATTATTTCAAGACTTAGGGATGCGTATTCGCTATATGAATCCCGAAGCTCATGATAAACATATTGCTTATGTCTCTCATTTATCACATATTAGTGCCTTTATGTTAGGTAAAACAGTAATAGATAAAGAAAGAAATGAGCGCGATATTTTTGATATGGCAGGAAGTGGTTTTGAAAGCACAGTGCGATTGGCAAAAAGTTCACCAGCAATGTGGACACCAATATTTAAACAAAATAGAGACAACGTTATAGAAACTTTAGATGAATACATCAATAACCTAAAGCAATTTAAGACGTTAATGGAAGCCGATGATTTTGATGCCATTTATAACGAAATGAAAAACACAAACCATATCAAAGATATTTTAAAAGGATTGGTTTAAGATTACAATACCACCAAATAAACAATTAGTAAAAAGAACGGACTTTGTTTTCTTAGTAAAACAAAGTCAAAAGACCAAAAGCAATGGAAAACAAAAAAGAAATGAGAACATGGTTAGATAATCTAGGATTAGATCATCCATTAGTTATTGCAGGGCCATGCAGTGCAGAGACAGAAGAGCAAGTATTAAAAATAGCACATGAGCTAAAGGATACAGATGTAAATTATTTCAGAGCTGGTATTTGGAAACCAAGAACACGTCCAGGTAATTTTGAAGGCGTAGGTGCTTTAGGTTTAAAATGGTTACAAAAAGTAAAAGCAGAAACAGGAATGAAAACCTGTACTGAAGTTGCCAATAGAAATCATGTAGAGTTAGCTTTAGAGCATGATATTGATTTATTATGGATTGGTGCACGTTCTACAGTAAGTCCTTTTATAATGCAAGAAATTGCAGATGCTCTTGAAGGAACAGATAAAATCGTATTGGTTAAAAATCCAGTAAATCCAGATTTGGCCTTATGGCTAGGAGGTATTGAAAGATTATATAGCGCTGGAATTAAAAATCTAGGTGCAATTCACAGAGGATTCTCAACCTATGAGAAAACGAAGTATAGAAATATTCCTGAATGGCAAATCGCTATTGAATTTCAAAATAGATTTCCAGATTTACCATTAATTAATGATCCTTCGCATATTACAGGTAAGAGGGACATGATATTTGATGTATCTCAAACCGCATTAGATCTTAATTTTGATGGTTTAATGATAGAAACACATTTTGATCCAGATAATGCATGGAGTGATGCTGCGCAACAAGTGACACCAAAGTCCTTGATTCGTATTATGGATGATTTAAAAATAAGAAAAGAATCTGATCCAGAAGCTGCCTACAATAAAGAGCTAGATAATTTGAGAGCTCAAATTGATGTGGTCGATAATCAAATTATTGAGTTGTTAGGGAAACGAATGAAAGTTGCCGATGGTATTGGTGGTCTTAAGAAGCAAAAAAATGTTGCAGTTCTGCAGAGCAAACGATGGAACGAGATTTTGGGTAAAATGGTTTTAAATGGCGATGAAAAAGGACTAAGTGAAGAATTTATTTTACGTATGTTCAAAGCGATTCACCAAGAATCAATTAATCACCAAGAGAAAGTTATTAATGGTTAAGAATAATTATTAATTAAGCTTATAAATTTAAAGAGCCTCATTAAGTTGAGGCTTTTTTTATGCGCTTTACCTACTCAAAAGAGCTGTTTGCTCATTATTGGTTTTGTGTACTATGAGTTTCTATTAAGTTTGATTCATAATTTAAAAACTAATCTTACGAAACCAGCTTTATTACGACTTTGTTCATTATTAATTACAGTAGTTTCAACTGCTCAAACAAAAATCACAGGAACAGTCTCAGATCACTTAGGGCAATTACCGTTAGCAAATATTACTATTAAAAACTCAAAAACAGGAACATATACAAATGAGAATGGAAGCTTTTCAATTGATACAAAATCAACAGATACATCACAGTTTTCTTATTTAGGATATAAGACTAAAGATGTTTTGGTTGGTGATTAAACAAACATTGATTTGGTTTTTGAAAGCTACGCGGAGTTGAAAGAAGTAGTAATTAAAGCATATTCTGGAATAACTTATATATTTAACGAGTTGTTGGATAGTATGTTGTGCTGTTGGAATTTTCGATGAACATGAAAGAAGAATTAATCATTCAGAAACGGTCAAACGCTACCCAAATCCATCAAAGGATGGCATCTTTACGATTTCCCTTTTGGAAGATATTCAAGAAGTAAACATAATTGTTGCAGACTTAACAGGCCGTATTATTTTAAATAGAACAGATCGTAAATTTAAATCTAATGTTGTTATTGACTTGTCAAATCAATCGTCTGGGATATATATTATTAATATTTCAGCAAACGGGGAGCACATTGCTTCTAAAAGAGCAATTAGAATTTAGATTTTCAGGCATACAAACTAAAAATTCAATTAAAAGTCTATTTTTGTTATTGAAAGAATCTTCTTTCATCCTTAATAAGAAACTAGATTATATATTTATGCTTAAAAAAACAATGTGCCTATTAATGATGGTTGGTTTATCATTTATAGCTAACTCACAAACTTTCGGGCCAATATCTATTGTACATGGCGAAGAAATTGAAGCCGACAAAGAAAAAATAGTTAAAATAGCAGGAGAGACAAATGGGAAAATTTATGCGCTTGCCATGCGAAAAGATAATTATTTTATCAAAGTTTTCGAGGCAGAGAGTATGACGCTACTTCATAATAATGAGCTTCAAATGGATGATTTTAAAGATAAAGAGCCTGTATTTGAAGATATAACTGTTTTAGATGGTAGAATTTATATTGTAGGAAGTGTTTACGATAAAAAGGAAAAGGTCGCTAATTTGTTAGCTGCAGAAATTTCTGAAGATGGCAACCTAACCAATAACACAAAAAAATTATTTTCTACTAAGGTTACTAAAAATAAAGAGCGTGGTGCTTTTTATATTAAAGAATCTCCAAATTTAGATCGTTTGTTAATCCTTCATGCGTCCCTTTTTGAAAAAGAAGAAGTGATGCAATATGAAATAAAGTTGATTAATAATAATATGGATATCATGGCAGAGCACTTGGAGAAAGTACCATTTAATGATAGAAAAAATTTGGAATTTGATATTGCAGATTTTGATGTCAATTATAATGATGATATTTTTATCGTAATTAATGAGAGTTATAGAGATAGAAAAACAAAAACAAATAATGAGAAATTTCAATTGCATGTTTTTAAATCTGCAAATAGGTTCAAGAAAGAAGTGATTGATATTGCTTTTACAGATAAAGAAATTATTAACTGTGAAATGTTGGCAGGAGATAATGGTAAAGTAAGAATGGTAGGTTTCTACTCGAGTGTTAGAAAAAATGGAAAAGCCAATAAGGAACTAAAAGGTGTTTATGCTGCAGTTGTTGATGTGAATACTAAAAATGTGGATCAATTAAAATTCAATGAGTTTGACTACGATACTAAAGTGAAATTACTTGGTGAGCGTAGAGCAAAGAAAGGAAAAGATGTAAAACCACTATATATAACTCATAGCCTTGTGCAAAAAAGTGATGGCGGACTCATATTATTATCAGAATATCAGCAAATCGTTGTTGGAAGTAGTTCTGGGATTGGTCCTTTGTCATTTACACCAGTAACACACATCAATAATGAGATTATTGTGACGTCTATCAATGCAAATGGATCTGTAGATTGGTCTAATGTTATTCCTAAAAAACAGAAAGCAGCGTTTACCACATTATCTATAGGTTTTGCAGCGTTTGCAGGTAATTCTAATTTTACCGTAAGTGCAAGTATTAGTATTCCTGTTGCAACATTAGGTAAAGGTCCAGAATACTTGAGTGCTATGCCAATTTATAATGATGGTAAACTTCTAGTTGTTTTCAACGACAATAAAAAGAACTATGGTGTTACAGATATCGAGAAAATTAAATGGTTGGGTAATTACAATAAGGCTGTGCCAGTAGCTATGATTTTTGATGATGAGGGTAATATGAGGCGTGTTGATCAAGAAGATATTGAAGAATATCAATTGATTTTAAGACCAAGAGTCTATTTTAGAAAAACCAATAAAGAATATATTATTTATTCATCAAGACGATCTGAAGATAAAATTGGTCGTATGACTGTTGACTAAACTAACAATTATAAATATATAGAAAAAAGACCATCAATCGATGATCTTTTTTATTTGTAATAGCGTTTCTAATTTAAAATTATTGCGGTTATTTTAACCGAGAAATGCTATATAATTAGCATCTTTGTCGCAATGACAGGACTCGTTTATAAATCTACAGGTAGCTGGTACACCGTGAAAACTAATCTCGGTGCGACCTATCAATGCAGAATCAAAGGGAAATTTAGATTAAAAGGTATTAAGAGTACTAATCCTATTTCGGTTGGAGACATTGTAGATTTTGAATTAGAAACCAACAACGACGATGAAACAGGTGTCATCCATAAGATTCATGATCGCACGAATTATATAGTTCGTAAATCTGTCAATTTATCCAAACAAACTCACATTATTGCGTCCAATATAGATCAGGTGTTTTTGTTGATTACCATTGATAATCCCCCAACATTTACCAGTTTTATAGACCGTTTTTTAGTCACTGCAGAAGCCTATCAAATTAAAACGGTTCTGCTTTTTAATAAAGTAGATACCTATAGTCAAGAGACGCTGGATGAGGTGAAATATTTAGCTCATGTATATCGAAAGATAGGCTATGAATGTATTGGTGTTTCTGCGGAAACAGGAAAAAACCTAGACAAGGTCAAAGCATTAATGATAGGGAAGGTGAGTATGTTTGCTGGTCATTCTGGTGTTGGGAAATCGACATTAGTCAATGCTATTGAGCCAGGTTTGGATTTGAAAACAAAAGCCATTTCGTCGCAGCATAGTCAGGGACAACACACGACTACATTTGCCGAAATGTTTAACTTAAGTTTTGATGCTAAAATTATTGATACGCCAGGAATTAAAGGTTTCGGGATTGTGGATATGGATAAAGAAGAAGTCGCTGATTATTTTCCAGAATTTTTTAAACTCAAACAAGACTGTAAGTTCAATAATTGTCTCCACGTTGAAGAACCTAAATGTGCAGTGAAAGACGCGTTAGATAACGATGAAGTGTCTTTTTCTAGATACCGAAGCTATCTTAAGATTTTAGAAGGTGAAGACGAACATTACAGGACAGATAATTGGGAGGAGAAGTAACAAGTATGCAGTATTAAGTTTATTGTAGCTTTGAAATCGAATTTTTAATCTTAAACTATTTTGAAAGCAGTCATTCAACGCGTCACAAAAGCTTCAGTAACTATTGAAGGACAACAAGTAGCTAAGATCAATTCAGGTCTATTGGTGCTTCTTGGTATTGTTAATGATGATACACAAGATGATATCAAATGGTTATCTAACAAAATTACCAATCTTCGTGTTTTTTCAGATGATAATGGTGTGATGAATAAGGCATTGCTTCAAACTCAAGGAGACGCTATTGTCGTAAGCCAATTTACACTTCATGCAAGTACAAAAAAAGGACATCGACCTAGCTATATTCACGCAGCAAAACCAGAGATTGCCATTCCTTTATATAAGGCTTTCGTAAAACAGTTAGAAATATATTTAGATAAAAAAGTGCAAACGGGTCAGTTTGGTGCAGATATGAAAGTAGAATTATGCAACGATGGTCCAGTAACTATAATAATTGACACTAAAGATAAAACCTAATGGCTTCAATTTTTGGGCATGGCTTAGTGGCATACACCGTTGCAAAAGTTGCCGACACCAAGTCTAGTGAATTGCTAATTTTCCTCGCCATTGGGTCTTCTATAGTTCCAGATTTAGATGTTATAGGCTTTTTCTTTGGTATAGATTATTTGCATCCTTTAGGTCATCGAGGGGTTACGCATTCTATCTTGTTTGCTTTTTTATGGAGTGGATTGCTTTCTTTTTTCTTCGGAAAGTCTAGAAAATTAATTTTTGCTGTTGTTTTATTCTTGTCAACCGTATCTCATGGTCTATTGGATGCGATGACTAGTGGAGGAGAAGGTGTTGGTTTTTTTATACCATTTGATAATGCACGATTTTTCCTTCCGTTTAGGGAAATAAAAGTGTCTCCAATAGGGATTGAAAAATTCTTTTCAGAATGGGGCGTTAGAGTTATTTGGAGTGAAATTCAATATATAGCAGTACCTTGTGGAATTGTATTAGTGATCCTTTTTTTGATTAAAAAAAGAAGCTGATTATTCTTCTTCAATTACGGTTTTCCACAACCCTATTTTCATTTAAAGGTTTATATTTGAAGTAAGCTTAACTAAATTTCCTACAAATGCCCTTTAAATTTTGCTTTACATTAGTAGTATTGGCTTTCTCGTTTAATGCCAATGCACAAGATGAGTCCTTACTTAAATCATCTACAGTTCCTATACAATTACTTGTTAAGGCAAATGCAGTGGTGAGATATGAT
>JAWUWM010000052.1:0-32458 GCA_034111845.1 Psychroserpens sp.
GTTCAAATATAAACGTATCTAATGAAATTCACTTATTTAAACTTGATTGCAAATTACTATTGTTTACTTTTATTCCTTAATTAAAATAGCACGCTTAACTATTGCTATAGTTGCAGACTACGGAAAAACCGTAATTAAAAATCATTATTCAGTTAAACTTTAACAATTGTTTTAACAATATTTTTGTAGAATATAATCTATATTTAAACTAATTCCTCCCTCAATTTATAGTTGACTTTGATTAATAGCAAGACATCAAATATTAACTTAAACTATTTTACACACTTATGAAACATTACTTTAAATCTGTCCTTTTTATTTTAGGACTTTTACTTTTGGTTGCCAAAAAGAATTAACCGATGATGAGCAACCTATTCAACAACAGTTTAAATCTAATATTTGACTAAACACAGGGAATGATGTATCTATCAAAGCGACTAATTTTTTAAATCAGAAAACTAGCAACGCTCTTAATGTTTCATTTATTAAAGGTAAATTAACCCTTTCTTCTAATGATTTTATGGCTAGAGAAACATCAATGGGTACAGTTGACACTAGTAAAGAAATTGTAGTAGAAAATGAATACAACACAAAGCATACTTTCGCTTTAGAAAACACGCAGTCTTCTAATATGTTAGTGAATGTCATTGTTGTAGAGACTCAAGACATAATCTACGAATATTTTAAAGTCTATCATTTTGAAGGTAAAATACCATATGATAAATACAAGACTATTGACCTTAGTCAATTTACAGGTAGAATCGAAACCTACAACAGGCATGGTAACATTACAGGTGTTATAGTAATTCAAGATGGAATAACTATTGGTGCTGGTGGTGATAGCACTCCTTGCCCTGAGGACGATGATGTTTGGGATGGATGGGATGATTTTTGGGAGAATCTTGACGATGACAATAATAATTCTGGTGGTGGAAGTAATGATGAGGGTTCTAACAATACCAACAATAATGGCGATGACTCAAATAATAGTAATACCAATGACGGAGGAACTTCAACTTCTGGAGGTGGTGATGCAGAACTTGAGAATGTAGATGCATGTGATGTCTATTATATTGACACAGATGGGGAACGATGGGAAACAGATCAATGGTCACCATCAGAAGGAGCAGATAGCTGCTGTATGTATTTAATAGTAAATTGCGGTGAAGGAAATTATTCATCTACCATGATGAGAACTGCAGAAGACGAAGATCCATGTGGTGATGGTCCTGTGGCTGTATTAGTTAATCTTGAAGCTTTGAAAGATGATATTGAAGAATGTTTAGGGGCTACATATGATAGTGCTTGGTTTGATGATAATTCTAATTATTATAATACTATTGATATACATGCGTATTTGGATGATAATTGTACGGATGAATCTAAAGATTTTACTCAACTTGCTAAAGATGCTATAGATGAAGGTGGTGAAGTTGATTTTGATATGGAAATTATTTACACGATTAACAAACCATGTCAAAAAGAAATAGTGAAAAATATTATGAATTTGACTTCAGATTTAACGAACATAATTAATGATACTTTTGATACTAGTGATAAAGCAAATGTTAAATTTTGGAATGGAGATATTGCTACTGGAGATCCTGCACAAACCAGCACATCTTATGTGGGTAGCCCTGAAAATTTTATCATAAAGATAAAATTCGATAATGCTTATTTAGATACAGCTACTGATTTGTCAATTGTTGCCAATACTATGCATGAATTAGTTCATGCATATTTTTTAAATTTATATTTAAAAAACGAGTTAGTTTCTACAAGTTCAGATTACGAAGACTTATTGGATGCATTTATTACATTCTATGATAATATGGTACAAGATACGTTTAACACATTAGATAATGAATGGCACAATGCCATGAATGATTTTGTAGATAAAATAGGAGGAACAATTTACGCATATGCTCAAGAGAATAATATTGAAAATGTAGACCTTGAGTATTGTAAAAATTTAGCTTGGGGTACTATGCATGGAAATGAGATATTTTATGAAATATTATCTGAGAGTGAACAAGACCATGCTGAAAATATAATAATAACAGAACAAAATAACACAGAATATGCTCCATCATATCCAATTAAAGGAACACCTTGTGAATAGATTAATCGTAATATTGGTTTTAGGAAGTTTAGTGTTTTCTTGCAAAGAAAAGGCTAAACTAAATACGAACTCAAACGACTACTTAATCATAAATAAAATAGTTAAGCAAACTAAAGAACAATATCTAAATAGAACTTTAATATTAGATTCTATCAATGATAATGAATATGTGATTTCAATAATTAAAGAATTAGACAAGTATGAAAAGATTAATGATTCATATAAATTGGATAGTTTAAAACATAGCTTAGGTATTACTAAAGGAAATGTAAGTCTTGAAAATCTCAAAGCAACTAATTATGAAAGTGTAAAAAGAGATTCTATTTTAGACTTAATTTTTAATAAAGGAGAATATGAACATTTAATATCTCAAAAAGAGAATTCTCAATGGGATTTAAATTTAATTGATAAATCATATTTCAATGAAAGTAGTGGAGAAATTAAACAAGTACTTCATATAGGGAAACCCATTTATACTAAAAATAATAATTTTGCATTGGTGTATTTTTGTAAATCTACAAGATTAGGTATTTCAATTTATAAAAAAGAAAAAGAAGATTGGATAGAACACCAATTAATCGCACCACTTATTCTTCAACCAAAAGCAAAAACGTTTAATTTTAAATGAGCTTAAATTTTAATAAAAAAGACTTTTAAATTATAACATTTCCGAAGAAAAAAGGAGTTATTTTAAATAAAAAAAGCATCTTGATAATTATATATCAAGATGCTTTTTAATTTGTATTAACTGTTCTAATTTGAGAACTGTTTTCTAACCTTCGCAGCTTACACAATCTTTCTTTTGCTTAAACTTTTGTGCTGCATTCATACTGTGTTGGTAGTATAACGATTTAACGCCTAGTTTCCATGCCGTAACATATAACTTATTGATGTCTTTAACTGGCATATCTGGATGCACCATAATGTTTAAAGATTGTCCTTGATCAATATGGTTCTGTCTGTTGGCTGCTTGATAAATAATGGTCATCTGGTCAATTTCAGAGTAGGTTTTGAACACCTCTTTTTCATGATCTGTAAGTTCTTCTAAATGTTGTACAGAGCCATCATAATCACGAATGCTTTTCCAAATTTCGGTTGTATTTATTCCTTTTTCTTTTAGAAGTTCTAAGAGGTAAGGATTTTTAATCGTCGTTTTTATTTTAGCGATATCTTTCACATAACTGTTAGACCAAATTGGCTCAATACCTTGTGATACTTGTCCTAAAATAAATGCTGAAGACGTTGTTGGTGCTACTGCATTTAAAGTTGTATTACGTCTACCATATCCTTTAAGTACTTTTGGCTCACCAAATAAATCTGCTAATTCTTTAGAGGCTTTTTGTGATTTTTGCTCAATAGTCTTAAAGATTTCGCTATTTAAATTAAAGGCTTCTTGACTATCAAAACCTAGCATTTTAGATTGTAATAATGAGTGCCATCCTAAAGCGCCCATACCTAATGCTCTGTTTTCTTTTGCAAAGTTATAAGCTTTTTCCATAAATAGGAATGTATGCCTATCGTCACGATCTGGTGAATCCCTAAACTCTTCTAACTTCGTTACAAATTCTTCTAAAACTGCATCTAAGAAATAGACCATAGTTTCAACTGCATCTGTATCTTTCCACTTGTCATAGTGTAATAAGTTGATAGACGATAATACACAAACGAATGACCAGTCTTCGTTTGTAGGGAGCATAATTTCAGTACATAAGTTACTGGCGTAAATTTCGTGATTCTTGTCTTTATAAACGTCTGGTGCGTTGTTATTTGCATTGTCTTTAAAGAATATATATGGATACCCTATTTCTCCACGTCTTTGTAAAACTTTCGCCCAAATAGCTCTTTTATCTGGATCCCCGTCAATCATTTCTTTCATCCATTCATCACCAACAGTAACACCATGCGTTAACTCTTGTATTGGATTACCTTCTGTCCCTATTTCTAAAAACTCCTTAATATCTGGGTGATCAATTGGCAAGTATGGAGAGAAACGACCTCTTCTCACAGAACCTTGACTTACAACATCTACCATTTTTTCAAAGAGCTGCATGATATGCACAGCTCCTGAAGACTCACCGTTATTTTTTACTGGAGCACCTCTATGGCGTAATTTCCCGAAATACCCAGAAGTACCTCCCCCTAATTTTGACATCATACCTACTTCTGACTGCGTATAGAGGATATCTCCCATATCGTCAGAAACATGTGAACCAAAGCAACTAATTGGCAACCCTCTTTTTTTACCAAAATTAGACCAAACTGGAGATGCTAGTGAATAATAGCCTTCTGCCATGTAGCCATAAAACTTATCTGCAAAACCATCAATCTTTAAAATTTCTTCTGCTCTTTCTGCAATTTCTCTAATACGTTCTTCAGGATTTGTACCTTCTGTTAGGTAACCTGATGCTAAAAACTTACGACTATTCTCTGTTAACCATTTTATTTCTGGTTCAGTTTGAGTCTCTTTTATGGCGTCTTTTCGTGCTTGTAAAAGGTCATCGTGGTTAGTTGTTTTTGTGGATTCTTGATTCACTTGTTGGTCGAGGTCTAGGTTGGTGTTGTCGTTCATAGTTTAAAAAAGGTCGTCACTGGTTATACTTTTTGTTCTTTTGCTGTAATTAATAGAGCGCTTAACGAAGAAATCTCCGTGTTTGGTTCCTATTATTTCATCATCAAACCAATCGGTTTGTTCTAATAATGTGTCGTCGGTCTCAAATATCTTTTCAATACCAATACTTCCTAACGAATTATTAAATCTATTTTTAACAAATTCTTTAATAACATCTTTTGGTAAAAAATCTAATTCACCAGCTTCAAAAATCCAATCGATAATTTTACTTTCAGATTCAAAAGCTTCTTCACACAACGATTTAACTAAAACATTATGTTCTTCATCAAACCAGGTTGGGTTTTCAGTTTTTATGATATTAATAAGGTCGATTCCAAAATCGCCATGAATTTGTTCTTCTTTTGACGTTGCTTCAACCACATTAGAAATGCCTTTAAGCATATTTTTATGTTTGTTGAACGCCATAATTATTAAAAATTGAGAAAACAGAGACACGTGTTCTATAAACAATGAGAACATCATAATAGATTCTGCGTACTCTTTATTATCGTTGCTTTTAGCATTTTTTAAAGCGGTCTCGAGGTAATGAACACGCCTCATAATTACAGGCTTTTTCTTTAATCTTTTAAATTCATTATTAAGACCTAAAATCTCTAATAAATGCGAATAGGCATCGTGATGACGTACTTCACTTTCAGCGAATGTTGCTCCTACAGATCCTATTTCTGGTTTAGGCATTTTGTCATAAATATCACCCCAAAACGATTTTACTGCGACTTCTATTTGAGAAATAGCAAGCATTGTATTTTTTATAGCATTTTGCTCAACGATAGTCAATCTTGTTTTGAAATCTTGAATATCACTAGTGAAATTAAATTCAGAATGTATCCAGTACGAGTGTCTAATTGCATCTACATATTCATTAAGCGCAGGATATTCGTAAGGCTTTAAGTTTATACGTTTTTCGAAAATATTTGTTTTTCTATTTCTTGTTTGCTCATCTCTGTACAAGATGTAAGCTTTGGCAACATCTTGAAACGAACTGTTCATTAATTTAAGCTCCACAAGATCTTGAACTTCTTCTACAGTAGGTAAGTAATTATAATCTCTACCTTTTCTTTCTAATAACGTTTCTAAAACAATTGCAGAAATCTCCTTAGCATCTTCTTTTGATCCATTACCAACTGAAAGCATTGCTTTTTCAACAGCATTGGAAATTTTGTTTAAAACAAACGGAGTTGTTTCGTAATCTCTTTTTATAATTTGTGTAATCTCTAGCTGTTTGCTCTCCATTTTTTTTCAATTTAAAGGCTGAGTTGTCAGTTGAATGATTTTATGACCATTCAATATTTTTAAAATAAATCTGTAAAACGTATAATAATTTTCCTAAACCGAAATAAAAGGAATCTATATTTATGTTTGATTTTTAAGTTGTTTTTATATTTCAAAAAACATGAAAAATCTATTCTATTTTGCCCTGAACAAAGATTGGCATTTGTAGTTTAAGATGAAAGACAATTCTGTAAACGTTGTCAACAAGTTTTTAACAAAGCTGATTATATATAGAAAAACCTAGGATTATCAAAAAATTACATAAATTGTTGATTATGAGTATATTAATTATTGATTAAAACAATTATTTTTGTAAGTTAAATCTTGTTAAATAAAGGCTTAGTAGGTGGTTTTATCGGGAGTTGTTAATAAGTTATTTACTAAGAATACAATGGTTAAAAAAGAACTATTTAGCAGCATTGTTTTTTTGTAAAATTGATTAATAATATTTTTAAAACAATTTATTTTGTGTAGTACTAAAATTGAAAAGTTATAATTTAAAGGAACTTTAATTTTATATAATCAAGGTTAGTAATTAAAATTCAATACAAAGTAATTGATTCAATACTACAGAACGTAATCAGTTAAAAAGTATAGATGTTTTACAAAAAAATTTAGACATACTTGCATTCTAAAAGAGGTAAACGCTCGTTAAATGGTTGTGTTTCTATACATGGGGTGACAGTTGAATTCATTTTTTTGACAAAATAGATAGCTATTTAAAGTATATCTAACAAAAAAAGAGAACTACGAATAGTTCTCTTTTCTCCCCTAATAACTAATAAAAATTATTTAAAAACACGAATCGTGTTTCCTAAAATTAAATTTTTAAAAAGTCAGCTATTAAACTAAACTTTTTAATGACTAATAGCATTTATTCAAAATAGTGAATCTCCACGATCACTCTATTTCTTTCCGTTAATTGTCATTCAATTTCATTTCAAATATCTATAATAAAAATCACTTTGAAGTTTCAATTTGTGTGGTTGGTTAAAAATAATGTGTGGATGGTAGTACTTTAAATTTGATCCATTTATAAAATGCGTTTTTTCACGACTTACACATGAAATTGGGCTAACCACACATATTAACAGCGAGATAAGTTTTTATATTTTATATTTGGTATTATGATTAAAGCAGTAATAGTAGACGATGAACCAAAAGCAATACAAGGCTTATCATGGGAGCTTACCAATTTTAGTAAAGACATAGAGATTATAGAAACGTTCTCAAGTCCAGAAGATGCTATAAAATACTTGAATGTCAATACTCCAGATTGCTTGTTTCTTGATATTCAAATGCCAACTATGGATGGATTTCAATTTCTTGAGAAATTAACAAAAAAGGATTTTCCTGTGGTAATCACAACAGCTTATGATGAGTATGCAATTAAAGCCCTAAAGCATGAAGCTATTGATTATTTATTGAAGCCAGTGGACTCGGACGATTTAAAAGACACGATTCAAAAAATTAATAAGTATAATACTAGATTTAATAATTCGTCTAAAATTGAAGAGGTTTTAGTGAGTTTCAATGAGAAGTTTGATAAAAAGAAGATTACTATTAATACAGATGGAAAACTTATATTTCTAGATATTGACGATATTCTATTTGTGGAGTCAGATGGTAACTACAGTACTATTGTAACAAATAATCAGCAAAAAATTGTAATTACTAAGAAGTTAAAAGAAGTCGATGCTATTTTACCAGATCATTATTTTTTTAGAATTCACAACTCCTTTATTGTTAACCTAAAAAAAATTAAAGAGTTTATAAAAAGTGAAGGCTATGTGGTCATGGAGTCTAATCACAGAATACCTGTAGCGAGACAACGAAAATCAGATTTTTTAGATAAACTATAATTTGAATTATTTTAAATTTCATATCGTCAAGTCATTTAGTAATATTGTGCTAGTACTAGTTATGTGCTTTCAAGTATTGTATGCTCAAGATAACTCGGCAAATTTTAAACAGGATATCGATAATTTATCACAATCTAAACCTATTCAATTTGAATTAATAGATTCTTTTTTTTATAAACACTCTGGAGATAGTACTAAAATGAAAACGTTAATCAGTACGTCTAAAGCTATCAATTATATTGAGGGGGAGAATTATGGACTCAATGCTTTGGGAACTATTTATAGAAATATTTCGTATTACGAGACCTCTATTGAAACTCATAAAAAAGCAAACGCACTTCTAAATAATACTATTAATGAAGAATTTAAAATCATTGGTTTAAATAATATTGGTGTTGCCTATAGACGAATGGATCTTGTAAAGCCAGCGCTAGATTTTCATACTAAAGCCCTCGATATTGCGCGATCTATTAAGAACCCTTCCAGGACCATTTCTCTTAATATTGCAATATCTCAAAATGGTATAGGTAATATTTATCTTATTTTAGAACAATATGGCTTGGCACTTAAACAGTTTGAGAAATCTTTAGGTATTGAAAAAACAGCAGGTAACAGGTTAGGACTTGCTATTAACTATCAAAATATTGGTTATTCTTATGAGGCTCAAGATGATTTTGAAAATGCATTGCTAAATTATAAGTTGTCATTGGATTATAACGAACAAATTAATTCAAATTTAGGTCGCGTAATTTGTTATAATAGTATTGGTCAAGTTTATATAAAGCAAAAGAATTTTTTTGATGCTAATATAATGATACAAAAGGCCTTAGGCATGGCATTGAAAATTAATGATCAATTTTATATTGCGTCATCCTATATTAATTTGGGTTGGGTTCAAAAGGAAATGGAGGCGCTTACAGCTTCCGAAGAAAACCTAAAAAAAGGATTACAATTAGCTAAGCAATATAAACTCAACTTTTCTATTATGCAAGCAGATAAACAGCTTTCAGAATTATACAATAAAACCAAAGATTATAAGCTAGCATTGCATCATTATAAGGAGTCGGTTGCAGTAGAAAAAACGATTAATAACAACCGTAATTTACGTTATGTTAATGATGTTATTATTCAGTATGAAAACGAAGCAAAAAATAAAGAAATACAGGAGCTTGCTAGTGAAAATCAAATCGTAAAATCTAAGTTAGAGCGCAATCAAAAGATATTTTGGTTTTCTATTTTAGGCCTTGTAGTTATAGTGGTCGTGTTGGCTGCTTTATATAGGAACAGGCAATTGAGTCAAGAGAAGCAGATTTTAACTTTGGAGCAGGATATGTTACGCAGTCAAATGAATCCTCATTTTATATTTAATTCGTTGAATTCTATAAAGCTGTATATTATAAATAATGAGAAGGAAAATGCAGTGTATTATCTAAATAAATTCTCTAAACTCATTAGAAAAATTTTGGTGGCTTCTTCGGAAAAGGAAAATTCTTTGGAAGATGAGTTAGATACGATGAGGTTGTATATGAATATTGAAAATATTAGGTTTTCTGACGAAATTGATTTTCAAATTTATGTCGATGACACCATTAATACTGCTGGTATAAAAATACCCTCATTGGTATTGCAACCTTTTTTAGAAAACGCATTATGGCATGGGCTATCTTCCAAGAAAGTCAATAAAAAGATTAGGTTACACGTGTATAGAACGCAAGATGACGCTGTCATGATTTCTATCAAAGATAATGGTATTGGTAGAGTCGAGTCTGAAAACATAAATAGAGATAAACTTATCAAACGAAAATCTGTTGGTATAGCAATTACAAAGGCAAGATTAGCAAATTTTTCTAAAAGCTACACCAACGACTATCAAATTGACATTGAAGATCTATATGACAACAACCAAAAGCCTTTAGGGACCAAAGTTATAGTACAAATACCAACACAATTAAATACCTTAAGAACAGCTTAATTGCCAAAAAGAGATATCATAGTGCTATAAGTAGAAGGATCTATTGAAAAGTCTGTTTTTCTAAACCAATACAATCCAAAGTCATGCTATTGTTTGACTTCTTTTTATCCACGAAGGTCATTTGCATCATAAGTCCATTTTCAGCATATTTTTTCATCCAATCAGGATTAAAACCTTTAGGCATGCTTTTTGAATTTGAATCAAAAATTTGGTTGAAGCTTACAGGTAGGTCATCTGTTGTATAAAATGTGATTTTGCGCTTGTCATTTTCACTTACAAAACATTCGCACTCATAACCCACGATAGTTTTAGATTCTATTTTTGTAAACGTATAATCTGAATTATCACTTTCAGTATCAAAGTCTGAGCCTTTGAGTTTTGTTTTTTTTGTACCACTTTTTTCCATCATTTATATGATCATGGCAGTTACTCCTAAGCTCCCATCCATCACCATAAACATTTTTGTGTCCGAGGTCTTGGTCATATCTCCAGTGTCAAAACCAAAATATTGAGCAGCTTCTTTCAAAAAATAGCTAAGCTCCATATCTCTTTTTTATATGTCATTTTGAGTTTATAGGTATAATCAAAATCTTAAGTTGCTGGTAGTTGTATTTTGGATGCTTTTTGGGAATAACCAAGTTGAAAAACGAATAAAAAAGCGATGAATAAACCGAGATTTGTAAAAATTTTAGAAGTCATTATTATGAAATTTACTATTTAATAGTTTCAGTAATCAATTTATAAAATTGATTACCTACTTAAATTTCAAATGTATATGTGGTTTATAATATGTGTAATTTGAAACTAGATGAATTATTTAAGGTGCTTCTCAGCCACTTTCTCTAATTCCATATACCAGTCTTCTCCAAATTTTCTAATGAGTGCCTCTTTTACAAATTTGTAAACAGGAACCCCTAATTCTTTGCCAAGCGTACAAGCATCATCGCAAATTTCCCATTTGTCATAATTAACTGCAGAAAATTCAGAATAATCCTTAACCCGAATAGGGTACAAATGACAAGATACCGGTTTTTTCCAAGAGACTTCACCTTGGTTATAAGCTTCTTCTATTCCGCAGAGTGCCGTTTTTTTATCATCAAAAATGACATAAGCACAATCTGCGCCATTAATTAATGGTGTTTCAAGTTCTCCAAAAGCACTAGTTATAGATGTGCCTTCTTTTTCTATGACATCAATACCTTCTTGACGTAAGAAAGGTTTAATCTTAGGATAGATGTCTTTTAGAATTTTAGCTTCTTCAGCTTCTAAAGGCGCTCCAGCATCTCCATTGATACAACAAGCACCTTTGCAGGCCGATAGATTACACAAAAAATCTTTTTCTATAATGTCTTCTGAAACGATGGTTTTCCCTAGTTGGAACATGTGATTTTTGACTAAAATATATAACAACAAAAGTAGGTAAAGTTTACGGTTATTTAATGTTGTAGATCTTTTATAAAGACCTATTTTTGCCGAAAATTTTAAAATATGGATATTCAATTAAATATAAAAGAGGTTGTTACTGCATTTATGATTCTATTTGCAGTCATTGATATTGTAGGTAACATACCTATTGTTATTGACTTACGTAAAAAGGTAGGTCATATAGAAAGCGGAAAGGCTTCTGTCATTGCTGGTGTAATTATGATTATCTTTTTATTTTTAGGTAAAACGATATTATCTTTTCTAGGTGTTGGTGTTAATTCATTTGCAGTAGCAGGTGCTTTTATTCTATTCTTCATTGCCCTAGAAATGATCTTAGGAATTACGTTATACAAACAAGATGAAAGCACTACAATGACAGCTTCGGTTTTCCCATTGGCCTTCCCATTAATAGCTGGACCAGGTAGTTTGACCACATTATTGTCATTGCGATCAGAATATAGAATAGAGAATATCATTATTGCAGTTATCTTAAATGTTATCGTTATCTTTATAGTCTTAAAAACGTCTAGTAAAATTGAGAAAGTAATAGGCCAAAACGGTATTAATATTATTCGTAAAGTGTTTGGTGTTATTCTTTTGGCTATAGCAGTTAAATTATTCGCTCATAATATTAAGGCGTTATTTGAAATGGCTTAAAACCATTTAGAAAACGAACATATTACGAGTTTAGGTTTTAGAGGAATGACTAAAAGTGTTCATGTTTCTTGGGAATTACTAAAAAAATTAAACGAATGAAGTATTTTACGATAGTAGTAACTATAGTTGCAGCAGCATTAATTGTGTTTAACGCAACCATGTTAGATTTCAATGACCTATTTGAGGGTCAAAGTATTGTTGCGCTCATCACCATATTTGCTTGCTTGTGTGCCATAGTTGTTTTACAAATTTTAAGACTATCTAAACAGGTTGACCAAAAACTTAAAGGGACAAATTAATGTATGATGCTTTTATAGTTGGAGGAGGAGCTGCAGGTATGTCTTGTGCATTAGTTTTAGGGTCTGCAATATCAAAACCTTTTGCAACAAATAAGCGCATTGCAATTGCAGTGCACCAAAAGTCTAGTCACCTGCAAACTGCATTATTTAATAATGTGTTAGGATTAGCTCCTGGCACTTTAGGTGCTGATATTTTAGAAACTGGAAAATCGCAACTCAACAACCTATATTCTCATATTGAGCAAATTGAAAAAGAAAAAGTAACATCTGTTTTAAAGTCTATAGATGGGTTTATCATTACTACAAATAAGAATAAGTACCACTCAAAACGGGTCGTGATTACAGTGGGATATACAAATCTATTGTCTATAAAAGGCTTAGAAAGTTATATAGAACCACATCCACGAGCTGCTTTTGAGAAAGATCGTATTTGGTTGAGGAATGAGGATCATGTGGTAGATGAAGGATTATATGTAGCAGGAACATTGGCAGGATGGAGAAGTCAATTTGCAATCGCTTCTGGAAGTGGAGCACAAGTCGCTACAGATATTCTAACTCTTTGGAATGATGGTAAGCATACCAAGATTCATGATAAGGTTTAAATTTAATGATCTTCGGTAGACAAATTAACCTCAAAATAACCCTCACCTTTACTCAATAAAATAACCTCCTCAATCATATCATCGGTTTCATTAAGAATTTTTTCAGCTGCATTACTTCCGTAGAGTTGTTGGGCTAATTCAGATTTAATAAGACGCTTTATTTGGTCATAATAGGCTACAAATGTAATATTAGTGCCTTCTTTAAGATTTACAAAGTCTTGAAATGTAATAACAATATCATCGCTTATTACAAAATTTGCAATAAAATCTTTAGCTGTAACTTGATCATATATACTACGATCTTTATCCAGCTCTTCAAATACAAAATTGCTAATGTATTGTTGACGTTTGAGGTAATTTATAGTTTCGTTTTGAGCTATTGTATTTAAAGGCACGAAGATGTCAGGTATAATACCGCCACCACCATAAACAACTTTGCCTTTTGGTGTTGTAAACTTTAAGGAGTCTGCTGTTTTTATTTGTTCTGCATCTTCAAACTCACCGCTGCTTAAGCGTTTGTAATAGTCATCGTAGTAATCACTGCTTTTGCCTTTATCATAAGGGCGTTGTATAGATCGTCCCGTTGGTGTGTAATATCTAGAAACTGTTAATCGTATGGCACTGCCATCACCTAAAGACATTTCTCGCTGTACGAGTCCCTTACCATAACTACGTCGACCTACAATTGTGCCTTTGTCATTATCTTGTAATGCACCAGCAACAATTTCACTCGCAGAAGCAGAGCTTTCATTTATGAGAATATAGACTTCGCCTTCTTCAAAATCACCTCGTTGTGTGGCAAAGCTTTTTTCTATTTTCCCTGTCTTATTTTTTGTAAATAAAATGAGCTTATCATCTTCTAAAAACTCATCAACAATTTGTTCTGCAATACCTAAAAAACCACCAGGATTATTTCGTAAATCTAATGCTAATTGCGTGGCACCTTGATCTTGCAGGTCGTCTAAAGCACGTTTAAATTCTTTGTAAGTAGACTCGGCAAAGCGATTGATTTTTATATAGCCTAAGTTATCGGTAAGCATGTACGATGCATCGACACTTTTTATAGGCACAAGATCTCTTTTTACTTTAATTTCTAACAAATTAGCTTCTCCTTTTCTAAATATAGAAAGCTTGACTTTGGAGCCTTTTTCTCCTTTTAACTTAGAAATAATATCTGTGTTACTCCATTCTTTTCCAAAGATAGAATCACCATCTGCCATTAAGATACGATCACCAGCCTTAATACCGGCTTTCTCACTTGGACCATCTTTAATTGTTCTAATGACAGCAATACTGTCTTTAAAAGTGTAAAATTGAACGCCAAGACCAACAAAATCACCTTTCATATTATTGGTGACGCGCTCCAATTCACTTTTTGGGATGTATGTAGAATGTGGATCCAGATTATCTAGAATGCCATTAACAGTAACATCCACGATACTATCTGTATTAACTTCATCAACATATTCATAATCAATATAATCTATAAGTCTGTTAAGCTTGTCTTTTTTACTATTCGATGTAAATAAACGGTCTGAAGTATCGGTAAAATTTAATTTCCCACCAATAAAAACACCTGTCGCCAGAGCAACACCAATAATAAGAGGTATGTATTTTTTATGGAAAGCCATTTATACGTTTATATCTTCAATTAATTCTAATTTAATTCCAGCCTTTTCTAAAAATTGTAATCCAGAGTCGTCTTTATAACCCTTGTGGTAAACCACTCTAACAATTCCCGCTTGGTGTATTAATTTGCTACACTCTTTACAAGGCGATAATGTAATATATAAAGTCGCACCTTTACACGATTGTGTCGATGAAGCAACTTTTAAAATCGCATTGGCCTCAGCATGCAATACATACCATTTTGTGTAGCCTTCATCATCTTCACAGTAATTTTCAAAACCAGTAGGTGTGCCATTGTAACCGTCTGAGATGATCATTCTATCCCTTACGATTATCGCGCCTACTTGCTTACGTTGGCAATGTGAAAGTTTCCCCCATTCTTTAGCGATTCTTAAGTACGCTTTATCGTATCGTAATTGTTTTTTGTCAGACATTTTATAGGTGTGGCCTTGTTAGTTTTTCTTCGGAAATATCAACTCAACCATTAAAAGTTATACTTCAAAAGTAATAATTATTAGAAGCGTACATCATGTTTTAAGACTTTGATAACATTAAATTTTTATCAAAGCTTTCATTTCAAAGAAGATACATTAAGAAAATAAGTCACTTTTAATGAGTATTGGTAAGATAAAACCAACTACAATGGCTGATGTTATCATCACCCAGTCACGTTTAGAAACTCTAAAAATAGTTTGACAGAGAAAACTCAAGAAAATGACAATAAAAGCCACAAAAAGTTGACCAACTTCAATACCTAGGCCAATTTCTAAGAGGGCGAGTAATTTGTTTTCCGAAGAAGAAATTAGACGCTCAAACGTACTAAGAAAACCTAAGCCATGAACTAAACCAAAAAACAGAGTTGTAAAAAATACCAAGCCTATGGTTGGACCATGTGATTTTTTACCTGCAGTTAATACATTAAATAAAGCAATAATTAATATGGATACTGGGATTAATAGGTCAATCAATTTAATACTTACATTTATAATATCATAGGTCGTTAATGCTATTGATATACAATGACCTACTGTGAAAATTGAGATTAGGGTGAAGACGCGTTTCCAATCCTTAAACAAATAAGGAATCGTAAGTACGATTAAAAACAAAATATGATCGTAAGATTTTATATTGAGAATATGGTAAACACCATCTTGAAAATTTGACAGAAAATTGTCTATCATAACTACTATATTTGGGTTAAACCAAAGTTACGGTTAAAAATGGAATAAAAAAAGGCTTTAACGTTGCTGTTAAAGCCTTCTAGTAATCAATGCGTTTCATTCGCTAAATGTCTTTACAAACCAAGTCTATTTTGAAAGGGTAAGACTATTTAAAGTATAATAAATATAAGGTCTAAAAAACAGATCTAAAAATTCAAGAAATAGAGGGTCACAAAAAACACAATTAAATTATTACATGAATTAAGATTACACATATATTTCTTTTTTGCATCATCAAATATGTTAAGAATATTGCTAGTGTACGTTTAATTTTTAACTTTATCACAGATCTAAACATCAGCTTACTAGGAGTTTTAAATAAATAATCAACCATTGACCATAGCCGAAATTTTAACTAAAGTAATCTTACCATTATCTCTCGCTATTATTATGCTAGGAATGGGAATGACCTTAATTCTTAATGATTTTACGAGAATCATAAAACATCCCAAAGCCATTTTAATTGGTCTTACCAATCAGCTTATCTTTTTGCCAATTATTGGGTTTACACTAGCTGTAGCTTTTGGATTAAGTCCAATAATGGCTGTTGGGTTAATGATTTTGGCGACTTGTCCAGGTGGTCCAACTAGCAATTTAATAGTTCAGATTTGTAAAGGAAATATTGCATTATCGGTGACATTAACTGCTATTGCTAGTATTATAAGTGTATTGACAATACCTTTTATCTTGTCTTACGCCTTAGATTATTTTGGTAGTGGCGCAAAGGTGACCATTAAATTACCCATATTAGATACCATAATACAAATAATGGGAATTACGGTGATTCCTATTTCACTTGGGATGCTCATTCGTAGATGTAACATAAATTTTGCAAGACGTATGGAAAGTCCAATGCGTATAGCTTCTACTGTGATTTTTATTTTAGTTTTTGTTGCTGTAGTAGCTGCAAACTTCAACATCTTAGGACAAGCCATGAAAGAAGTGGGACTGGTGACCTTGTTATTAAATATTTTAACGCTAGGCTTGGGTTACTTAACGGCTACATTTTTTAAATTGAATTTAAAGCAAATAACATCAATTACAGTGGAAAGTGGCATACAGAATGGTGCGTTGGCATTTGTAATTGCAACATCAATACTAAATAATATAGAAATGGGTATTCCAACCGCAGCCTATGTTATATGGATGTATATCACTGGTGGCATTTTAATGTGGCAACTTAGAAAAAGAGCGAAGGTAGAAGCGCTCTAAGTAAAGGTGTTAAGTACAAGAATATTTTTAGTTAATTTTCTAGTCTTTAGTTGCTTGAGAAATATAATAGTTTTTGCGAAAGCTTGTTTTTTTACTAACTTAGTTCTAGTTAGCGTAAATAAATATTTACATCGCCTTTAGATTGCATTAAAAATAGTACAATAAAATGAAATACTCGAAAGCAGAAATACAAGATTTATTAATAAAATTCTATCCTGATATAGAAGAAAAAGAAGCGAGGCTATTAATATCAATATCCACCTATAAAGTGTTTCAAAGCAGAGAAATTATTTTAAAAAAAGAAAGAACAGACAAAAAAATAGTTATCATTCTAAAGGGCTCATTGAGATCATATTCAATAGTTGATGGTGTAGAACGCAATTGTCATCTTCGCTCTGAAGGCTTTCTTATGGGAGATCCTGCGTCCTTTGAAGAAAACCAGATATCGCGGCTGGATAGTGAGGCTATTACTGACTGTCATGTACTTATGTTTGATATGGGAGAATTCGAGGAAATAGCATTTGGAAACCCAAAAATGATGGCTCTCTACTTAACTATGTTGAAAGAAATCATTGTGGTTTTTTCTCATCGCATAAGTTCATTTGTAACGATGAACGCAACAGAGCGCTATGAACACTTAATGCAGTGGAATCCTCTTTATCTCAAATCTACCTATGATAAGCATCTTGCTAGTTTTCTTGGTATTACACCGTTAACATTTCATAGAGTAAAGCATAAAAAGTAGTTGTCTTTTAAGTTATTACTGTCACATATCATTTGATATTTGTGAAAAACAAAGGTTTACCTATTTTTGCTTTGGGCTTAATAATGTTATGAAAAAAAGTTGTGTTTTCATTATTCTCAAACCTAGTTTTACCTCTTTAAACCTGCGATGATGATGATAATGATGATGATGATGATGTTACACAAACAACCGGAATAGCTATTGCTGATTTTCATGAAGTAGGCGTCATATTCTATCTTTATGATAGTGGAGAACGTAGCTTAATTAGTTCAGTAGCTGACCAAAATTTTGAGGCAAAATGGGGATGCCAGTCGACAGTCGTCACCGGAGTTAATGAGATAGAAATTAGAAACGGAGAGCAATACACCTTAGATATATATGAACATATAGTTCAACTGATATTGTTGTTCTTTTGTGCTGTAAATCAGTATTTAACGACTATTTTGGACTGGTTTTTGGTGAATAAAAATGAGTTTAATGAGTTTGAAGATACTGAATATTTATCTTCTGCTCACGAAACAAGTAATACTGTTTATATTCAAAGTTTTACAGCGTGAAAGATATTTGATGATATTGAGAGCGGTCCACATAATGACCTCGTCATTAAATTTTTTTAAAAATAAAAAAATGATATTTCTAAACTACATAAACTACATAAACTAAATTATAAAATTAATACAACAGCGAAAAATGAAATTCAGTACAGTATTTAAATCAATAGCTTTTGGACTGCTCGCGATTGGAATGACAAGTTGTAACCAAGCTACTAGAGAGAAAGAAAAAACCAATGATTCCGCATCAGAGTTTAAAGGTAAAATTGCTTTAGATATTCGCGATTCTGAATCAGATTGGAGTGCGTATACGCCTAAATCTGCTCCAGAAGGTGCGCCAAATGTTTTATTCATTCTTTATGATGACACAGGCTTAGGTGCATGGTCTCCTTACGGTGGAGGTATTAATATGCCTACTATGGATAAATTGGCCGCCAATGGTGTTACGTATACTCAATGGCATACCACAGCATTATGTTCACCTACCCGTTCTACAATACAGACAGGAAGAAATCACCATTTAAATGGGATGGCTGCAATTACTGAGGCTGCTGACGGTTTTCCAGGTTCAAATGGACGAATGGGAGCTGAGGTAACACCCTTATCTAAAGTCTTACAAGACAATGGATATAGTACCTTCTGGATTGGTAAAAACCACAATGTACCTGAACAAGATGTAGCTTCTGGTGGGAGTAAAAAACAATGGCCTCTTCAAATGGGCTGGGACCGTTTTTACGGATTTATTGGAGGAGAAACCAATCAATGGTATCCAGATATTATTGAAGATAATCATTTTGTTGAAATGGATTTTGAAGAAGGCTACCACCTTTCAAAAGATTTAGCAGACCATGCATTAGGTATGATAAGTGATCAACAAGCAACAAACCCCTCAAAACCTTGGTACATGTGGTATAATCCAGGAGCAAATCACGCACCTCACCATGCACCAAAAGAATATATAGCAAAATATAAAGGGAAGTTTGATGCAGGTTACGATGCTTATAGAGATTGGGTAACGGAGCGTATGACTGAAAAAGGAATTTTACCTGAAGGAACAGTGAACACGCCTGTGAATCCTATGCGTGAAGATATGGCGCAAGCTATTGATATGGTGCGACCATGGGATACTTTAAATGATGACGAAAAGAAGTTGTTTGCTAAAATGGCTGAAGTATATGCAGGTTTTTCAGAATATACTGACGCACAAGTAGGACGTGTTATTGATTATTTAGAAAAGAGTGGTCAATTAGAAAACACCATAGTAATGTATGCTGCCGATAACGGTGCTTCTGGAGAAGGAAGCCCAAATGGTTCTGTTAATGAGAATAAATTCTTTAACGGTTATCCAGATGAATTATCAGAAAACATGAAATACTTAGATGTGTTAGGAGGACCAGAAACATATGAGCACTACCCTACAGGATGGGCATCAGCTTTTTCTGCACCTTTTAAAATGTTTAAACGTTACAGCCAATATGCTGGTGGAACAAATGACCCATTAGTCATCTCTTGGCCAAAGGGAATCAAAGCAAGAGGTGAAATTCGTCACCAATATCACCATTCTGTAGACATTGTACCAACACTTCTTGAAGTGATTGGCTTAGAAATGCCAGAAGTTTATGAGGGTGTTAAACAAGTACCAATTTCTGGAGTTTCTATGGCATATACTTTTGATGCAAAACCAAACGATCCAACTAAAAAAGACGTTCAATATTTTGCAATGTTAGGATCAAGAGGGATCTGGAAAGACGGTTGGAAAGCAGCTGCTGTTCACGCACCACTTTCTGGAGTAGGTAACTTTGATAAAGACGATTGGGAATTATACCACGTTGATGTTGATAGATCTGAATCTAAAGATTTAGCTAAAGAAAACCCAGAAAAGCTTCAGGAATTAATTGACGCTTGGTTTGTTGAAGCAGAAAAGAATAATGTGTTACCTCTTGATGACAGAGGTGCTGCTGAAGTACTTGGTCTAGAAAGACCGTCACAAGAAAAAGCGAGAGATCGTTATATTTATTATCCTTTTGCTGCTGCAGTTCCAGAAGGGAATGCAGTAAACATAAGAGGTCGTTCTTATAAAATGTTAACTAATGTAGAAGTAACAGATAAGACATCTGGTGTTTTATTTGCACATGGTTCACGTTTTGGAGGTCATTCTTTATTCATAAAAAACAACAAACTCTATTATGTATATAATTTCCTTGGCATTCAGCCAGAGCAAGTTTTTGAATCTTCAATAACATTGACTCCTGGTAAACATACGTTAGGTATGGAATTCATTAGAGAAAAAACAGGTGAAAAAGGGGAGTCTATAGGTACTACGAAACTCTACATTGATGAGCAATTAGTTGCTGAAGGTACTATGAGAACCCAACCTGCTAAATTCACATTATCTGGAGATGGTTTATGTGTTGGATATGATAGTGGAGATGCAGTAAGCCAATTATACCCATCGCCAAGTAGATTTAATAATGGTACTCTTGACTTTGTTGGAGTTACTGTTGAAGGTACACAATATATTGACTTAGAAGCGGAAGCTAAGCGTATCATGATGAGCCAATAAATAAAACAGACTAATTGTTGGATATTAGTAATAAACTAGTCCAGAAATGGATAAAATAATAGCCGGTTTTGTATCAATTTTAGGGTCTTAAACCCATTTCAGTTGCTTTGTAAATTGAAATTAAATTGCTCTGAAATCGGCTATCTTTATTAAATAAGGTGCCTAAGGCATATTTTGAAAATGAACAGAAACCCATTTAATATTTGTCCGTATCTTTTTCTTTTTTTAATCTTTTTTACGTCTTGTAATGAAGATGAAATCGATTTAAAAGCTGTTTCATATGGTCAATTTGAATCATTTGTTAATGAAACGGGATATATAACAGACGCCGAAAAATTTGGATGGTCCATCGTTCAATTAGATGTTTACAATTACACAACATCAGAAAATGCGACTTGGAAAATACCTGATGGAATTAATAAAGTAGCTTCTGGAGCACTTCCAGTGACACAGGTCAGTTATAATGATGCTTTGGCCTATTGTAAATGGGCGAAAAAAAGACTTCCTAGTTATAATGAATATTGGGATATGGTAAAGAATGATACTCGAGTTGTTGTATCAGATAATAAATACCCGATCTCTGAAATAGATACCGTAAATGTAGTCGGCAATGTTTGGGACATTACAAAAAACAAAAGTAATGAGAAGGTCAGGCTTGCTGGTGGATCGTTGTTTTGTTCTGAAAAAACCTGTCATGGTACTATTAAGAAAAGGGAATTATTTGTTGACAAAGAAACTGGAAATATAAATATTGGGTTTTCTGTTATTGATTTATAAGCAACTTAAAAAAAACAATCATATGATGATAAATAATACAATGTTAAAGACATGTATCGCCTTGTTATTAATAGGTCTTAGTCTAAACGCTCAGGCACAAGATGAAGCGCAAGGGACTTCAGCTGAAGATTTAGCAAAACAATTGGCGAACCCAGTAGCATCTTTAATTAGTGTACCGTTTCAAAATAATTTTGATTTTAATGTTGGCCCTTTTGAAGGATTTAGATATGCATTAAATATACAACCAGTTATTCCTATATCTTTAAATGAGAAATGGAATATGATTAGTAGAACTATTATTCCTGTTATTTCACAAAGTGATGTGACCGGAATTGGTAATAATGACACGGGTCTTGGTGATATCGCTCAAAGTATTTTCTTTTCTCCAAAAGAAGTGAAAAATGGTCTTGTTTGGGGTGTTGGACCTGTATTATTACTGCCTACCGCCACAAATGATGTATTAGGAGTGAATAAATGGGGCGTTGGACCAAATGGTTTAGTTTTGAAACTACATGGCCAATGGACTTATGGTGCTTTAGTAAATCATATCTGGTCCTACGCGGGAAGTGGACTTAATGATGTTAATGCATCATTCTTTCAGCCATTCGCAACTTATGCAACAAAAACAGGCGCTTCTTATACAATAGCTTCTGAAAATACACAAGATTGGGATAATGATTTCTTTGGTGGCTTTACAGGAATCTATTATGCTAAAGTTACTAAATTTGGAAAGCAAATGGTACAATTAAGCGCTGGTCCAAAAGTGTATTATGGAAATAATCCATTTAATCCAGATTGGGGAGTTCGTGCAAACATAATTTTATTGTTTCCGAAGTAGATAAAAGTATTAGCATGCACACGACACTAGTCGTTTTAACTTACCCACAAAAATTATTAGTGTTAAGCTAAATTTACAATAGTAAACGTATGATCGTAAAAATTATATTGATAGGAGCTATTATTATAGCCTTTAATTTATGGATACAAGGGTTGGGTAATGTGTTTTGGCTTCGGAAAATTGCAAGCATAACCAAAAATGAAAATGAGATTACCAATAATAAAATTCTTAAAATTTTATTATTTTCATTTTTACTTTTCACATTAATTCACACCTTCCACTCATTTGTTTGGGCATTTAGTTATTATATAATTCCTGAAACTGCAAGTCAATTTTCTAGCTTATCTGAAGCAGTATATTTTTCTATGGTAACGTTTACAACTTTGGGTTATGGAGATATATCATTGACTTCAGAGTGGCGATTACTATCTGGTTTGGAAGCCATCAATGGTATCATGCTCATTGGGTGGTCTACAGCAATGATGTTTTCTTTAATTCAAAACATCTATAAAAAAATAAATGATAATTAATGGGTAAATCAAAAGACAAAAAAAGTTATGTAAAGAAGTTGAGTTTTGTAACTCTGATTCTTACATTTTTAATTTTCATATGGTATATCGCTTCTGATAGGGTCACACCTAACACAGATCAAGCACGGGTAAAAGGCTTGGTGCTCTCTGTGGCTCCAATGGTTAATGGCTATGTTACAAAGGTAAATGTAGGGTTGCATTCCGAAGTAAAAAAAGGAGATACCCTATTTATGATTGATAGAAAACCGTATGAGATTGCTGTGGCAATTGCTGAAACTAATCTCGAAAAAGTGTCACAATCTATTAGTTCAGGAATATCTTCAATAAAAGCAGCTACTGCGAGAGTAAGCAAGGCTAAAGTTAGTTTAGATAGAGCTACTAAAAATTGGGAACGCACACAACGTGTTATTTCTCAAAACGAAGGTGCACTTTCGGAAGCGGATAAAGACCGTTCTGAAGCGTCATACCTAAATGCTATTGAGCAACTAAAGTCTTCAGAAGCTGGTGTAGAAAAACAACTGGCAGCTTTAGGGCCTACAGATGCCAACAACCCAAATACGAAAGCAGCTGTAAGTCAATTAGAAAAAGCAGAATGGGACTTAGCTCATACTGCTATTGTTGCGCCATCAAATGGTGTTATTGAAAGTTTTAATGTTGAGGTTGGTTATTTTGCGGGATCTGGAAAGGCTATGGTGACTTTGGTTTCTAACAATACGATCTGGATTCAAGCTAATTTAAAAGAAAATAACATATCCAATATAGAAATCGGCAACGAAGTTGATGTGATTTTTGATATTGATCCCGGAGAAATATATAAAGGTAAAATTAAAAGTATCTCCTATGGTGTTAGCACAGACAGAAACAATGCTGGAGGTTTGCCAAGAATTAGTACCGCTCAAGGTTGGCTTAGGGATCCACAGCGTTTCCCTGTTATTATTGAAATAGAAGACCCAGAGATTAAGCGGAAACTACGACAAGGAAGTCAAGCTGAAATAGTCGTCTATACTGGAAACAATTGGTTGCTTAATTCTCTGGCAAGTACACGTATATATATAATCTCCAAACTATCTTATGTTAGATAAAGCAACCAAGTTTTATTGGGGCTTAAAAGCCGAGACACCTATAGTGCGTTGTGTTTTTGGAGTAACGTTGGCGCTTATCGTCTCAACATCTTTAGGTTATCTAGTTCCGCACATAACCGCCATTTTTGCATTGATGTTTTTAGAACCCAATAAAAAACCATTAGGATTAAAAACTGAAATTGGCATTGTCCTAGGACTTTCTTTATTAGGGTATTTTGGCGTCTTAGTTGGTCAATATCTAATTGATTACCCCTTAGTATTACTCCCTATTTTGGCATTGGTTATTTATTGGTCATTCCGTTTCATAAAAATACCAGAACCTATACGATTACTGTTTTTAATACTAGCTGTATTAATCCCTTTCATAAGCCTAAAAGCTAATATGCTAGGAAGTATGGTGTTAACAGCGCTCCTTCTTAATTTAATTATTGCATTGGTGGTCATTCGCGTTGCATTTTTTATATTCCCTTTAACAATACAAGAGGATATTAGTATAGAAAAGAAAAAGCCAACAACATATAAAGATATGAACATGGATAAACTAGCGTTTAATGGTTTATTGGTAGTGTTTCCTATCGTTTTTATATTCTATCTATTCAATTCTAGTATCGCCTTACTAACATTAGTATTTGCGGTATTATTAAGTTTTGATCCTTTTATGTATCAATCTAAAAAAGGAAGTGCACTACTTTTTGCAAATATTCTTGGAGGCTCCATAGGCGTTTTGGCATACAATATTTTAGTCATTGCACCGAGTTATCTGTTATATATATGCTTAGTCATAAGTATTGCTTTTTATTTTGTAATGAATTTATATTCAGGTAAAAAAATAGCACCCATATTCAAACTTAGCTTTAATACTTTTTTTGTGGTGATGGGAACTATATCTACATCTACAGACGAGGCTGGGAATACGATTTGGGAACGTTTAATACAAATTGGACTAGCTATTATATATGTTATTATAGCTTTTAAAATTGCCAATACATTTAATAATCCAAAACTATTGAATGAATAAAAAAGATTTAAAATACGGTTTGATTATCATTCTTTTTATAGGACTCTCATCCTGTCAAATTCAAAAAGAATTTGTAGCGCCACAACTAGAAGACGTTTCAAATTATAGAAATAATTCAGCTATTGATAGTACAACCTTTGGTGATGTGTCTTGGTGGGAAATCTTTAATGATTCTATATTAGTTGCTTTGGTCGAAGAAGGACTCAATAACAATCTTACACTAAAAAACACGGTCAGTTTAATAAAACAGTCGCAGCTTCAATTAGACATTGCAAGATCTCAATTATACCCAAGTGTAAACTATGGTGTTGGAGGTGATATTACTAAAAATAGCCTTGCAGCTGCAACAACTCAAAATGTTACGGCAGCAGCAAACGTATCTTATACATTAGATGTGTGGGGACGTATTAAAAATCAAAATGAAGCTGCACTACAGGCGTATTTAGCAACAGAAATGGCCCGCAATCAAGTGAAGGCCACGTTGGTTACACAAATAGCAACCATTTATTTTACCTTACGAGATGTAGATAATAAGATTATTGTTGCCGAAAATATGATCAAATCATTAACCGATTTTAAAGATGTCATTGAAGCGAGATATAATGGTGGTTTTATTTCTAAAGTAGATGTAAATCAAGTAACGATTAATTTAAAAGATGCCGAAGTTACCTTGCAAGCACTCCTCCGATCTAGAGGACAATTAGAGAATGCATTGAGTACCGTTTTAGGATCGACACCAAAATCAATTCCAAGAGGTTTACCGTTACAAGAACAAGTATTTCCTTCGGAATTTCCAACGGGTGTCCCTGTTCGTTTATTACAACGAAGACCTTCGATATTAATTTCAGAACGTAAACTGAAATCCCAATTAGCAGTTATTGGCGCAACCGAAGCATTACGCTATCCAAATTTCACATTGTCTTTAGATGTAGGATCTCAAATTACTAACCCTAGCCTGTTTTTTAGCAGATTAGCAGCTAATTTGGTAGGACCTATTTTTAACAATAATCGTATTAAGAATTCTATCCAAATAGAAGAAGAACGGTTTAATCAGCTTGTTGTTGAATATGAACAAGCCTATTTATTGGCCTTTCAAGAAGTAGAAGATGCATTAATAGCCATAGATACCTATCAAAAAGAATTCATAATAAGAGGAGAACAATTAGAACTTTCACAAGAGGCTTTAAATTTATCCTGGGTACGTTATAATGAAGGTGTAACTTCTTTTTTAGAATTTATTAATTTACAAACCTCATTATTTAGTGCGCAATTAAATGCATCTGAAAGTTATAAATTACGTCTACAATCTATCGTTAAATTGTATTTAGCTTTAGGAGGTGGATGGGAAAATCAAAACTAACCATTAAAATCAAAATCAATGAAAAGTACAACCAACATCACATCATTCATTAGACTTGCAGTTGTAGTTGGGCTAATTTTATGGGCATCATTTATTGTTAAACCATTTATAGGAGCACTAGCTTGGGGAATTATTTTAGCTGTTGCCATCTATCCGTTTTATGAAAAATTAATAACGAAAGCGGGTGCGAAAAAGAAAAAATTGGTGACAATAATTTTCACATTAGTTACAGTGACATTATTAGCTGTTCCAACGTATTCCATTTTTAGTTCAGTATTGGAGAGTACAACAGCAACGATACAACAATTAAAAGAAGGCACCTTGCAGATTGCTGCGCCTACAGACAACGTAAAGGATTGGCCAATGGGTGATAAAATATATTCAAATTGGGAAAATGCGTCTAAAGATGTAAAAGAATATGCACTTACTAATAAAGAATTTATTCTTAAAAAAGGAAAAGGAGTGTTCGGCAGTTTCTTGGGCCTTATGGGTGCATTAGTGGGTTTTATCTTCTCTTTAATTATAGCCATTGTCTTTATGTATAATGCAGATGGAGGTCATAATACGTCTGTCAAGTTTGCAAATAAACTCCTCGGTAAAGAGGGAGAAGACGTTGTGATTATGTCTCGTAATACCATTAGAAGTGTTGTAAAAGGAATTTTATTAGTAGCCATTATCCAAACCATATTAAGTTTTATTGGTTTTAAATTAATTGGCATACCAGCTGCGGGTCTCTTTACAATGCTCGTTCTAGTTGCTGCTATTGTTCAACTACCAGTAACCTTAGTGGTGATTCCTGCTATTGCATTGGTGTTTTCAATTACAGATAATACAACACATGCCGTCATATTTACAGTGTATATTTTGGCAGTATCCTTACTAGATAATTTTTTGAAACCAATATTATTGTCAAAAGGATTACAAACACCTACCATAATTATATTTTTAGGAGCCATTGGAGGTGTCATACTTCATGGTATTATTGGATTGTTTGTGGGTACTGTTGTTTTGGCATTAGCGCACCGATTCTATTTACGTTGGGTGAATTCAAAGGAAGAAGTGCAATAGCAATCGTTAATGTGATATTACAAAAAAAACAAGTACTGAGTGAGAACTACGGAAGGTTCACTATTTCGTTTTAATTCTGTTATTTTTTAATTAGATTGCTCTATGTTAATTGTTTATCTTACAATATAAATGCAGCACCCATTATTATTATTATTAACTAAAATCAATACTAAACCACTCAAAGGTTTGTTCATCATAATTATTTAATTTTATTTATAACTTTTACAACCATGAAAAAAAACGTTTTATTACTTCCACTTCTATATATATCTTTATTTGGGTATGCACAAGAAGTAAAAGACATTGATTCAACAGCCATTTTCCTTTTAGATAAAATGGCAAATGTTATCGGTGATTTAGAAGCTGTAAGCTTCGATTTAGAAAATTCCACAGATAAATTGGATGCGAACAAAAATATTGTAAAGCACTATGCTAACAGTACGATTTCGTTTTCTGGACCAGATAAACTAAGTATTCGTACAGAAGGCACAAAAGGTAGAAGTGGTTTTTATTATGACGGGTCATACATGTCTTATTATAATTATGATGAAAATAATTATATAACTCTCGAAGCTCCAGAATCTACTTTAGAAATGATTGATGAAATGCATACGGACTATGACTTTCAATTTCCTGCTGCAGATTTTTTCTATCCGACGTTTACAGACGATATGATGGAACAATTTACGAGTATTAAATTTTTAGGAAAGAAAATTATTGATGACGAAGAGTGTTATCATATCATGGCGACTAATAAAGATTTGAATGTGCAAATATGGGTTTCAAATAAGACCTTTCTGCTCCCAAAACGTTTTGTTATTATTTATAAAAACAAATCAAATCTTCAAGTCGAATCAACGTTTAGTAATTGGTTATTAAATCCTAACATTCCAGATGCGGTATTCGATTTCTTAGCACCACCAAATGCAAGATTAATAAGCATTCTAAAAAAGTCTTAATTGTAATACCATAAAATTAATTTATCATGACAACATATACATTTAATATAAAGCACAAATTAGGAATCCTATTTGTTTTTCTAGCATTAGTCTTTCCTTCAGATTTATTAGCGCAACGTATGGGCCATGGTGGTTCTAGAGGAGGAGGGCGTTCTGCGTCTCGACCAAGTGCATCGAGGGCTAAACCAAGTACGTCAAGAGCTAAACCAAGTGCATCAAGGTCTTCTTCATCTAAGAGGTCTATAAATGGAGGTAGCAAAGCAACTAAAAGTAGAAATTTTTCAAAACCTAAAGCGTCTACTAAAAGAGCAGCAACAAAACCAAATGCGTCTAGAAAGAAAACAACGACTAAACGAGGTAATTCGACTACCGGAAAAAATAGGAAAACATCTAATGTAAAAAACAAGAAAACCAATAAGGTTGGCAACAATAATAAAGTTGGTAATAAAACGCGTGTCGGCAATACTAATGTTAATATTAATGTTGACAAAAGCAGGAACACAAACATTAGGAATACTAGAAATACAAGGGTAAGAGGAAGCTCAAGAAATTACAACAGAGCACCATATCGCTATGGTGGTCGTGGTTATTATTGCCATAGACCTTATTTTTATCATCCATATACGCCATTTTATTATGGTTCATATTATCATCCATGGGGTTATTTCGTAACAACATTAGCTACAACCGCAATTATTGTAGCCATTGTAAGTGATAATGATGATGATAAAAACGAGGAAGAATATCATTATGAAGAAGGGACGTACTATGTAAAAACAGCAGATGGTTTTGAGGCGGTTCAAGCACCAGTAGGCGCGCAAGTTCCATCCATACCCAAAGAAGCTGAAAAGGTAGAAGTCAATGAAACCAATAATTATTATTATGGTGGAGCCTTTTATGAGAAAAATGCTGAAGGATATATCGTTGTGCCAGCAACCGCAGGAACAATCGTACCTAATCTTCCAGAAGGCGGAGAGGAAGTGAAGATTGGTGATCAGACCTATGTTCAATTTGGAGAAACGTATTATCAACCTATCGAAGTAGATGGGAAAAGCATGTACGAAATAGTAGAAATCAAAGAAGAATAGAAGATATATGTTATAAGATGATTTTTAAAAGTGAAGTTTAGTAGTATACTATACTTCGCTTTTTTAGTAAGCAACGTTTGAATATTTATTAACCCTCACCAACCAAATTGAGATGTTCAAAAAGAAAAAAAAACTCAAAATTATGCTTATTAGTATTACATCTATTACAATAATTATAATGTTAGTTGCCCCGACGCTCATTAAAAATTATATAATAAATAACAGTACAGAGCTCGCTGGACGTAAAATTGATATCTCAAGTTTACAATACAACTATTTTACGAGTACAGTCAAAGTCTATGATTTTAAAATGTTTGAAGAAAATGGAACAGACCACTTCACAACTTTTGATACGCTGGTTATAGATCTAGAGCCCTTAAAACTTATTCAGGATAAGATTGAAATTGAACACATTTATCTACGCGGATTAATGGTAAAAACCATTACGAAAGAGTCTTCCTTTAATTTTGACGATTTAATTGCTTTCCATAATACACAAGATACCGTGGGTATTAAAAAAGAGGAAGCACCTCTTAAATTTAGCATTTCGAATATTGAACTTAAGGACGCTAACATCTATTTTGATGACCAAAATGTGGGTAAGGAAACTCAGATTAACGATTTCTCATTCGCCATTCCTTATGTGGGGTGGAATCAACAAGAAAAAAGTAAAGCAGACGTAACATTCAATTTTAAAAATGGAGGTTACTTTCAAACAAAACTAAACATTAATCCCATAGATGGTGCATTTGATGCACAAGTTATGATTAGTGATTTATCCCTGAACACCTTTTACGAATATGCTGCTGCCTATACAGATATTAATGATTTTGATGGGGTTTTAAATTCTCAAATCGAAATTAAAGGAAATACAAATGATGCTGTTAAATCTATAGTTTCTGGTCATGTTGAAATCGATGATTTTAGAATGACAGATACAAACAATAAACTGTTTTTAGGAGCAAAAAAAATTAGTACCGATTTAGAAACCATAGATTATTACAATAGCAGCTATAGTATCAAAACTTTAGATATTTCAGAATCTTATACCTTTTTTCAACTTGATTCTACATCGAACAATTTTTTTAGAATTTTTAAGATTGAAGAAGAACAAGTGACATCAATTGATTCTTCCAAACAATCGTTAATCGCAACATTTTCGGAGACACCAAGTGCTGAGTTACCAGATATCAACTATACCATCGGAAATCTTAGTGTGAATAATGGTGTTATAGATTATACTGATAATCTCACCGGACAACCTTTCAACTATAATTTAAGTCAGGTCAAAATAAACTCTGACAGCATTAGTAACACCTCTAAATGGTTGGATATATATGCAACCATGTTACTAAACGAACGTGGGACGCTTAAGGCTGATTTAGGTATAAATCCGGACAACTACTACAATTCAACTCTCGATATTTCAGTAGAAAACTTCCTTTTACCAGATTTAAATATTTACACCAATTACTATATGGGCCATAGTTTGTTAAATGGCGACATGTATTATATCTCTAAATCAAAAATTATTGGTGGACAAATACAAAGTGAAAATAAACTCCTAGTTAAAAATGCGTCTCTAGAAAACACAAAAAAGGGCTTATATAGTTTACCACTTAAGTTTGCTTTCTTTTTATTAACAGATAAAAATGGCGATGTAAAGTTAGATATTCCTGTAAGAGGTGATCTTAACGACCCTCAAGTTAACGTTGGTAAAATTGTATGGCAAACATTTAAAAATGTTATTGGTAAAACAGTCGCTGCACCTGTGAATTTCGTAGTAGGCCTTGTAGGTGGCGATCCTAAAGACCTAGAAGAAATGGAATTTAATTTTAATGATACCATTCCTTCAGAAAAGCAGTACAGACAACTCAATAAACTCTTAGATTTAGAGCAGAAAAAGGAAGAGCTAAAAATCACCATGACCTATTATGTGGATAAAAAATTACAGATGGAAGCCTTGGCTTCTGAAACGATTGGTCAGCAATTCAATAACGCCACAGGTAAGGATTATCTAAAAAATGATACAGATTATAAGGCATACTTAGTTAATAAAATTGGCAAGGATTCTTTAAGTACAGTTGATATGATTAAGGAACTTTCAAAACCAATTCTAATGGACAGTTTGGCAACTGTAAAATCTAAAAACCTTATCAAAACAGTTGTAGATTATTTACAAATGGAATATCCAGCGACTACAATTAAGACACTGAAAGCTAAGTCTGATGCTCCTGAAAATGCAGGTGCCTATCCTAAATTTTTAATAACCTACGGATTATTAGATGAAGAAGATAATGAGAGTAATTTACCAGAAGAAAATAACAATACTGTAGTAATTACAAAAGAATAACAAAATCAATAAAAACTCTTTTAAGTAATGATTTAGTATTCTCTAAGTTCAAGTAATAAGTGCAACACGAATATTTAAAATAGATGGGGCTAACCCCATCTATTTAAGGTTCAATATTTATATTCGTTTTGGATGAAACATTACAAACAATTGACCTTGTCACAAAGGTATCAAATCTCTGCATTATTAGAGACAGAAATTACTATTACACAAATAGCAAAAATTATTAGTGTGAATAAAAGTACAGTATCAAGAGCGTTAAAAAGAAACACACCAAGACGAGGAAGTACAGCTGGTTGTTATATTCCAGAACACGCCCAACAGAAAGCTATTAACAGACATAGCATCAAACCAAAATCTATTCTGTTAACTGATGCTCTTAAAAAACGAATAGCTGGTTTAATGAAATATGTGAAGTGGCGTCCTGATTTAATAGCAAAAAGGCTTGCTAAAGAAACTGAAATCTGCGTTAGCCACGAGACTATCTATAAATGGATATGGACTGCGAAGCATAGTAATCATAGAGATCACAACTCCTATAAGAAGCTATACAAGCATTTGCGCCACAATGGTCGAAGACAAAAGAGAAATAATATAAAAGATAAACGAGGTGCTATTATCGGTC
>JAWUWM010000053.1:0-11124 GCA_034111845.1 Psychroserpens sp.
CAAAACTCGCAAATGATACGAATAGAGCAAAAGTAAATAATACTTTTTTCATAATTTAAATTTAAAGCTTGTAAATTTCTTAGTACAAGCACGTTGTACATTAGTTTTATTTTACAAAATAGTTTCGCGAATATTTTGAGAATTTAAAAATATTAGTAAATATTCTATAAAAAAAAACATTATTATGATTATTTTCTATATTAAGTTCTAAATTGTTATTAGTTAGAAGTAGTTCACTATTTTCGTCCAAAGTCCGCAGGAATTTCTCCCCAAGCTTTAGTTTCCCATTTTACAATAGTAGTCTTGTACTCATTGTCTTTAAGCCATTGTACCGCACGATCTACTAAGTCATAAACTGGTTTGTTTTTTGCACTGCGTTCTAATTTAGAATTGCAGGTTTTTTTTCGCACCCAACTCATTGCAGTTTTAGAGTCTGTATATAAGATACGATCGCTGTTGTGTTTTTTTAGAAATCCCAATCCATGTACTAATGCTAAAAACTCACCTAAATTATTGGTGCCTTGAGCAAAAGGGCCTTGAATAAATAATTGTTGTTTTGATTTTGTATCTACACCACGATATTCCATGATACCTGGATTGCCTGACGACGCAGCATCAACTGAGATAGAATTATAATTTGGTTTCCCTATTTTTTTTAGCTGTTCTGCAGTAAGTTCGCTTTTAAAAGGGTTATTCTTTCCTATGTAGTCAAAATAATTACCTTTCAAAGCCTCTTTTGCAGCATCAAACGTCGCGAATGATTTGTATTGTGCACCTTCAAAATTTTTGATCTGAGCTTTGCAGTCATTCCAAGATTCAAACACACCTGTGTGATGACCCTTCCAAACGGTATAATATTTTTTCTTTTTTTTTGACATAAACTATTAGAATATCAAATTTATATGTTTTCTGTCATTCAGAGCGATAGCGAAGAATCTTCTAATAACTTAGAGATTCTTCAGTCGTGCCTCCTTCTGAATGACAAAGGTCTATTCGTTTAATAATTTTTCAACAACCTTCGGGAAGTGTTCCATCTCCAATTCGTGAATCTTATCGGCAATATCTTGAGCAGAATCGGTTTTGAGTACAGCACATTTCGCCTGAAAAATTATAGCACCTTCATCATAATGTTCATTTACATAATGTACGGTGATACCAGTTTCGGTTTCTTTGTTAGCAACAATGGCTTCATGGACATTCATTCCATACATTCCTTTTCCGCCATATTTTGGTAACAGTGCAGGATGCACATTAATCACTTTATTAGGAAACATGTTTAAAATTTTCTTCGGAAACATCCATAAAAAACCAGCTAGGACTATAAGGTCAGGTTTTGAATTCTGAAGAATATTTAAAACGTCATCAGTCTCAGTAAATGCTATTTTGTTGAATGCTAGCGCACTAACTTTTAGTTTTTTTGCGCGATCCAAAACTTTGGCATGAGGATTGTTAGTAAGGACCTGGATGACAGAGGCATTTTTTCTGTTGTGAAAAAACTCAATTAAATTTTCAGCATTAGTGCCACTTCCGGACGCAAAAATTACAATACGCTTCATTTACAGATATTCAGTTCTAGGTTATTCAAACAAAAAAAAGAATAATAATTAACAATTAGAACGTAAAACACAAAATCTTCAAAGTAATTTTATTAAATTACCGTCACATTTTTAAATTAAAGGTGTGTATTGAAATAAAGTTTTTTTATTTTTGCGAACTAAATTAAAAATTAAAATTAAAAAATTATGTCAGACATTGCATCAAGAGTAAAAGCGATTATAGTAGACAAATTAGGAGTTGATGAAAACGAAGTTGTAACTGAAGCTAGCTTCACAAACGATTTAGGAGCAGATTCTTTAGATACTGTTGAATTAATCATGGAATTTGAAAAAGAATTTGATATTCAGATCCCAGACGATCAAGCTGAAAATATTGCAACAGTTGGTCAAGCGGTCTCTTATATAGAAGCAGCAAAATAATTCAATAAATATTTATGGAATTAAAGCGAGTTGTAGTTACAGGACTAGGTGCACTTACCCCTATAGGCAATACCAAAGACGAATTTTGGGATGCGCTCATTAGTGGTAAAAGTGGTGCTGCGCCTATAACATATTTTGATACTGAAAAGTTCAAAACAAAGTTCGCTTGCGAATTAAAAAACTTTAATGTTGAGGATTTTATCAACAGGAAGGATGCTCGTAAAATGGATAGATTTGCACAGTATGCTATGGTGGCTTCAGATGAGGCTATCGTAGATTCTAAGTTAGATCTAGACAAAATAAATAAATTGCGAGTAGGTGTTATTTGGGGAGCGGGAATAGGAGGCTTGGAAACTTTTCAGCAAGAAGTTTTAAACTTTGCAGCTGGAGATGGTACACCCAGATTTAATCCCTTCTTTATCCCAAAAATGATTGCAGACATTGCACCGGGAAACATATCTATTAAACATGGATTTATGGGACCTAATTATACTACAGTATCTGCTTGCGCTTCGTCGGCTAATGCTATGTTTGATTCATTAAATATGATTCGTTTAGGTCATTGCGATGTTATTGTAACAGGTGGTAGTGAGGCAGCAGTAACTATTGCGGGAATGGGTGGTTTTAACGCTATGCACGCTTTATCGACAAGAAATGAAAGTCCAACAACAGCTTCAAGACCTTTTGATGCGACCAGAGATGGTTTTGTTTTAGGAGAAGGTGCTGGAGCTATCATTCTTGAAGAATATGAGCACGCAAAAGCAAGAGGAGCTAAGATTTATGCTGAGTTGTTAGGTGGCGGATTGTCGTCTGACGCACATCACATGACAGCACCTCACCCTGATGGTATCGGTGTAATTGCGGTAATGAAAAATTGTTTAGAAAATGCTGGTATAAAACCTGAAGAAGTTGATCATATCAACACGCACGGTACGTCAACACCTCTAGGAGATGTTGCTGAGCTTAAAGCAATTTCTGAAGTGTTTGGTGATCACGCAAAAAATATTAATATTAACTCCACAAAGTCCATGACTGGACATTTACTTGGAGCTGCAGGAGCTATAGAATCTATTGCGTCAATTTTAGCAATGGAACATGGTTTAGTGCCTCCAACCATAAATCATAATGTAGTTGATGAAAATATTGATCCTAAACTTAATTTAACACTAAATAAAGCACAAAAAAGAGACGTAAAAGTCGCTATGAGTAATACGTTTGGATTTGGCGGTCATAACGCTTGTGTATTATTCAAAAAATTAGATTAAATCCCGAATGAGCTTCATTCGCAACATATTCAAAAATTCCCGTTCTGTTAAAGACGGGAATTTTTTTTTATTACTCAACGATATTCTTGGGTATAAGGTTAAAAATGAATCATTGTATTTAAAGGCATTTACCCACCGCTCCATGAATATTAGGGATGAAAAAGGGAACGCTCTAAATTATGAACGTTTAGAATTTGTTGGTGATGCCATGCTAAGTGCCGTTATTGCTGCTTACTTATTTGAAGAAGTACCTCATGGCGATGAAGGCTATTTAACCAAAATGCGCTCTAAAGTTGTGAGTAGAGAGCATCTTAACGAATTAGGTAAGGAGTTAAAACTTATTGATTTGGTAGAAAGTAAAATCCCTAAATCTAACTTCGGTAATAATATCCATGGTAATTTATTTGAATCTTTAGTTGGGGCCATTTACTTAGATAAAGGTTACCATTATTGTGAAAAATTTATTTATAAGCGTGTTATAAAACCTCATGTAGATATTGAAACTTTAGAAGGTCGTGTTATTAGTTACAAGAGTTTATTGATAGAGTGGTGTCAAAAGGAAAAGAAAACCTTTGATTATCATGTGTACGAAGATACAGGGAACGATGAATTAAAACATTTCTCCGTAAAGCTCTCAATAGATGAGAAAGTTATTGCAAAAGCAAGAGCAACTTCCAAAAAGAAAGCTGAAGAAAAGGCTTCAAAACGTGCGTTTTTTGTATTTCAAAATGAAATAAGTAAAGTATTTTAAAGGTCATATTAATTCTGTAATTAATTCCTCACAACTATAACGTTTTCGCCGTATTAGGTAGTTAAGATTAACCAAAACTTCGTGATTTAATAGCTATATTATACTATATTTACGAGAAGTGATTGATTAATTATGGCATTACACAAGTTACTTGTAGACGATTTTTATGATGCGTCCTTCTCGTTATTTGCAATACACTGCAGGCTTGAAGATTATCGATTAGCTTATCTTCTGAACAAGTATTTACAACTCAATTTGCAACGAAAGGAACACGATTTAGATTATAATTATTTTGATGCGTCCTTCGCGATTTTTGAATGGGAAAATGAAAAGATTGATAGGGTTTGGAATTTGGTGTCCAATGTATCCAAGAAAGAAGAAGCTGCATTACAAAGTTCAGGTTCTTTATTTGATAATCAGGCCACGGTAACAAGAACTGTTAATTTATTACCAGAATTGAAAACAGTCGACTATCTTATAAAAGTGTCAAATGAAGATCGCCATTTTAACGAAAAACTCATTTTAAATCAAATACAAACAATACCTCAGGTTATTACAACCTACAGCGTCAATATTGACCAACTAAAATCAAAAGAAAATTTAATTTTTGACTAATGCTAAAAAGAAAAAAAACAAAAATAGTAGCTACACTAGGACCAGCAACAAGTGCTAAAAAAGTATTGAAGGCGATGCTGGAAGAAGGCGTTAACGTATTTAGAATTAACTTTTCTCATGCAGATTATAAAGATGTAGAAGAGCGTGTACAAATGATTAGAGATCTCAATGAAGAGTTTGGTTTCAATGCATCGATACTCGCAGATTTACAAGGACCAAAGTTGAGAGTTGGAGTCATGAAAGGAGAAGTCATCGTTAATGAAGGTGATGAAATTGTTTTTGCAACAGGAGAACGTTTTGAAGGCACAAAAGAGCGTGTCTATATGACTTATGATAAATTTCCGCAGGATGCAAATCCAGGAGAGCGTATCCTTTTAGATGATGGCAAATTAATTTTTGAAGTGGTGTCTACAGATGGCAAATCTGAAGTATTGACACGTGTTATTCAAGGTGGACCACTACGATCTAAAAAAGGAGTCAATCTTCCAAATACGAATATCTCACAACCGGCACTAACAGAGAAAGATATTGAAGATGCTATTTTTGCATGTAGTTTAAAAGTCGATTGGATGGCATTGTCTTTTGTGCGGCATGCTGAAGATTTAATCTTATTAGAAACGTTAATTAAAAAACATAGCGATCATAAAATTCCAATCATAGCAAAAATTGAAAAGCCAGAAGCAGTAGCAAATATCGATGAGATTGTTTCCCATTGTGATGGATTGATGGTGGCTCGTGGAGATTTAGGTGTGGAGATTCCAGCAGAAGAGGTGCCTTTAGTTCAAAAGCAATTGGTATTGCGTGCTAAGCGTGCGAGAATCCCTGTGATTATTGCAACTCAAATGATGGAGACAATGATCACAAGTTTGACACCAACGCGTGCTGAGGTTAACGATGTTGCTAATTCAGTAATGGATGGTGCAGATGCCGTTATGTTATCTGGAGAAACGTCTGTCGGTAATTATCCAGTTCAGGTTATTACGCAAATGGCTAATATTATTAGAAGTGTGGAGGATTCAGATTTAATAAAAGTACCACAGTCACCGCCACATATTAAAACAAAGCGTTACATCACAAAATCTATTTGTTATCACGCAGCCCATATGGCTAACGATATTAATGCAAAAGCGATTTCTACATTAACAAACTCAGGTTATACAGCATTTCAAATATCAGCATGGCGACCAAACGCTCATATTTTAGTATTCACATCTAACAAGAGAATTTTAACCCAATTAAGCATGCTTTGGGGAGTTGAAGCGTTTTACTACGATAAATATGTAAGTACAGACGAAACGATAGAAGACGTAAATGCTATGGCATGTAAAAAAGGATATCTAGAAGTAGGCGATATGTTAATTAGTTTAGCAGCTATGCCTATCCAAGATAAAGGAATGGTAAATACCTTACGTGTATCTCAAATTGAGAAGGTATAGTTTTTAAATAGGGACGTTACCAAGACATGCAAAAGCAAAGTCTTGGTCGCGCTTTCACTACTCGCTCTCTGCGAGGAGCTCAAACAGACCGTTTAATCGCTAACGCGAGCTGAGACGTTACATATAAATTTAAACCAGTTATTGAGATATAACTGGTTTTTTTATTTCAGAGAACTTAAAAAATGCGTTAACTATTTTGGTCAACGCATCTCTTATAACGTTCTTGTTTAAATTAATTAGGCAACAATACTTAACCTCTTTTTAGGGTTATTATTGAGCTTTGCTTCAAACTGATTACTTGTATTGTTTTCTCCTCCTGCTTTTAAGGCGTTCTCTCCAGTAAAAAATGTTTTATGATCATCACCTAGGTCTGAACCTGCCATTCTTTGATGTTTTACACAAGAGACCCCTTTTCTGATTTCTTGTCTTTGCACACCTTTTACATAAGCTAACATACCCTCTTCTCCAAAATACCCTTGGGTTAAATCATTTATGTGAAGTGCTGTAGTATGATATGTTGGTAGTGTAATTAAGTGATGAAAAATTCCCGCTTCTCTAGCACTATCTTTTTGGAACGTTTTAATTTTTTCGTCCGCTCTAAAGCATAATTCAGTACCATCATATTGTACATCCATTAAATTATTTCTATCATAACCAGTCATGTTTTCTCCTTCAGCAAGCATCTCTTCAAATACTTGATTTCGGAAGTTTAAGGTCCAGTTAAAAGACGGTGAGTTATTGTAAACTAATTTAGCATTAGGAACGACCTCTCTTACTCTATTTACCATGTTGGCAATTTGCTTTACGTTTGGCGTTGGAGTTTCAATCCATAGCAGATCTGCACCATTTTGAAGACTAGTAATACAATCTAAAACAACACGGTCAATATTTGATCCTTCCTTAAATTTATATAAACCGTTTGTCAACCGTACAGGACGCACTAATTTACCGTCTCTTTTAAGAAGCACATCATCTTCTTTTGCATCTTGGATGGCAATCTCTTCTGCTTCAACAAAGGCTAGATATTGAGACGCTAAATCTCCCTCTTCCATACTAACAGGTAACTTTTGTGTTAAACCAGCGCCTTCAGAATCTGTTCGTGCCACTATAACACCGTCATCTACTCCTAATTCTAAAAATGCATATCGAATAGCATTTAATTTCGCAATAAAATCTTCATGAGGAACTGTTACTTTTCCATCTTGATGACCACATTGCTTAGCATCAGACACTTGATTCTCAATTTGAATAGCACAAGCACCAGCTTCAATCATTTTTTTTGTCAATAAATACGTTGCTTCTTCATTACCAAAACCGGCATCAATATCTGCTATAATAGGAACGATATGGGTTTCATAATTATCAATCTGATCTTGTACATCTTCGCCTTTTTCCAGTCTTTTGAATAAATCATTCAGCTCTATAGCATCTGCTTGTCTTAAAAAATCATAGATTTCTGCAATAAGACTAGGTACTGCAGTTTTTTCGTGCATAGATTGGTCTGGTAGTGGTCCAAATTCAGAACGTAGTGCAGCAACCATCCAACCCGAAAGGTATAAATACCTTTTGCTTGTCGTTTTATGATGCTTTTTAACTGCAATCATTTTTTGTTGCGCCACAAACCCATGCCAACAACCTAATGATTGCGTATAGTTTGATGAGTCTGTATCGTAAGCTGCCATATCGTCTCTCATAATTGTAGCAGTATATTTAGCGATGTCTAAACCTGTTTTAAAACGATTTTGAGTCACCATTCTTGCTGCGCTTTCAGGGTTTATGGCATTCCAGCTATGTCCATGCTTTGCCTTAAGGTTTCTTACAGTCTCTAATGCAGAACTATAATTGCTTTGTGCTAAATTTTTCATAATTTTGTGTTTACGTTTTAAGATTTTTAGAGATTTTGATTATGTAGTCTCGCATACTATTCCAGTAGTTGCGAGACATTTTTTTATAAGTATTGGTATGCTGGAAGCGTTAAAAACTCTTCAAATTCTTGCGCAGTTACAAGTGTATTAAATAAGTCTATTGCTATTTTAAATTTAGTGTTGAGGATGTTATCTTGACCAACTTCGGTAATGATTTTCTCTACTTCGTTATCAAAAATGTCGCTAAACAAGTCTTGTGTAAATAACCTGCCATCGTCTAACTTTACTTCGTTTTTTAGCCATTGCCAGACTTGCGTTCTAGAAATTTCAGCAGTTGCAGCATCTTCCATTAAATTATAAAGCGCTACAGCGCCATGACCTCTTAACCAAGCTTCAGTGTATAGGATACCGACATTAATATTTTTTCTAATTCCTGCCTCTGTTACTGTGCCTTGAGGGATTTCAACTAAATCTTGTTCTGTTACGTTTATATCTTCGCGTAATACATGCAATTGGTTGGGCGTAGGCATATGTTTGTTAAACTCGTTCATTGCAACAGTTACTAAATCTGGATGCGCAACCCATGTGCCATCGTGACCATTTTTTACTTCGCGCTCTTTGTCTTTTCGTACTTTTTCTAAAGCAGCAGCATTAGCTTTTTGATCGTTTTTAATAGGTATTTGAGCTGCCATTCCGCCAATGGCAAGAATTCCTCTTTTATGGCAACGTTGTATGACTAATTTAGAATACGCATCCATAAAAGGCGATGTCATAGTGACTTGATCGCGATTAGGCACTACAAAATTTGGATGATTTCTAAACTTTTTAATGTAAGAGAAAATATAATCCCAACGACCACAGTTTAATCCAACGATATGATCTTTAAGTTCGTAAATGATTTCGTCTAGTTGAAAACTGGCAGTAATAGTTTCTACTAAAACCGTAGCCTTAAATGTACCTTGAGGTACCTCTAAATAGTCTTGTGCAAAAACGAAGATGTCGTTCCACAAACGCGCTTCTAGATAATGTTCTAACTTGGGAAGGTAGAAATATGGGGCTGTTCCATTATCTATCATAGTTTTGGTATTATGAAACACATACAAACCAAAATCCACTAAGCTTCCAGAAGCTTCTTCACCATTAATAAGAATATGTCTTTCATTTAAATGTAAACCCCTTGGCCTTACTAACAAAACAGCTGTTTTATTATTAAGTGAATAAGACTTATTTTTTTTAGCATCAAATAAAGAAATTGTTTTCTTATTTGCATCTAGTAAGTTTTGCTGACCCTCTATAGTGTTTCCCCAAGTTGGCGCATTGCTATCTTCTAAATCTGCCATGAAGGTTTTAGCTCCAGAGTTTAGAGCATTGATTATCATTTTTCTATTAACAGGACCAGTAATTTCTACGCGTCTATCTTGCATATCTACAGGGATTCTTCCTGCAGTCCATTCGCCTTCTCTAATGTTTTTAGTTTCTCTAGGGAATTCTGGAAACTTCCCAGAGTCAAAAACTAATTGTTCTTGTTTTCGCCTATTAATTAAATCTAACCTTTTTGCATTAAATTTCTCATGCAGTGCTGATATAAAACCTAAAGCATTATCTGTTAGTAGTTCTGGATAGTAGTTTTTAACATTTTTAGCGAACTGTGTTTTCTGTAATTTTAAAAGGGTGTTTTCCATTGTGTTCTAATTTTACTCTACAATGATAAAACAAACATTTTTAGAAACCTAGCGAACGTTCGCTAAAAATATATATTCGCTTAAAATATATATTCGCAAAATAATGTATATTTGCTATTATGGAAGAAGATTACATTAAACTTATATTTGGGTTAAAGTTAAGGCAGATAAGGACTGAAAAGAATTTATCCTTATTTGGTTTGTCAAAACTTTCTGGTTTATCAAAGTCGTATTTAAATGAAATTGAGAAAGGGAAAAAATATCCAAAACCTGATAAAATTTCTATGCTTTCTGAGAAACTTGATGTTCCTTATGATCAAATGGTGTCACTAAAGCTCGATAAAAACTTAGCTCCAATAGGTGAAATATTACAGTCAAAAATTTTAAAAGAAATCCCTTTAGAGCTTTTTGGAATTAAAGAAAGTAACTTAATAGACATTGTTGCTAATGCACCTGCAAAAGTCAATGCGTTTATTAGCACAATAATTGAAATAGCACAGCATTATAATTTTAGTAGAGAAAGTTTTTTCTTGGCTTCTGTACGATCTTTTCAAGAAGCAAATAATAATTATTTTGATGATTTAGAACAGAGTGTTATCAAATTTTCTAAAGCGTATCAAGTAGATTTAACTAAACCAATTACATCTAAGGATTTAGAGGACATTTTAATTGAGGAGTATGGATATCATATTAACGACAGTGAATTAAATCAACATGAAGCGTTAGAAAATTTGCGTTCGGTGTTTGTGCCTAAATCAAAAACACTTTTACTTGCTGATGGTATAGACGAGGCACAACGTTCTTTTATTTATGCTAAAGAGATTGCATACAATTTTTTAGATATTAAGGATCGATTATATACTTTTCCGTGGATAAAGTTTAAGAATTTTGATCAGGTGCTTAACAATTTTTATGCTTCATATTTTGCTGGAGCGTTAACGATTCCTAAAGACGAACTGATCTTACAATTAGATAGTGTATTTCAAAAAGAAACTTTTGATGAAGCCTTATTTCTTAAAACGTTGAACGCTTTTAATGCCTCACCAGAATCATTCTATCAACGCTTAACCAATATTTTGCCTAAAGCATATAACCTTCAAAATTTATTCTTTTTAAGATTTACACATAGGGCAGATAGTGAGAAATTTCATTTAAAAAAGGAGCTTCATTTATCACATCAACATTCACCTCGCGCAAATGAAACCAATGAGCATTATTGTAGACGTTGGATATCATTAAATGTTCTAAAAACTATTAGTAAAAATAGAAAGACTCATGAATTTGATATTCAAATCTCTAATTATGAGGGTGACAACACAAAGTATTTAGTACTGTCGTCTGCGACTAAAGACCCTTTTAGAGATAATCAATATAGAAGTATTAGTATAGGGTTGTTGATTAATAAACAATTAGAACGCAAACTAAAATTTTTAGGAGATAAAACAATTAAAACACAAGAGGTTGGTGTAACCTGTGAGCAATGCTCAATACAAGATTGTAAAGTAAGGCAAGCACCTGCATTAGCATTGGATAG
>JAWUWM010000054.1:0-11342 GCA_034111845.1 Psychroserpens sp.
CAACTCAGTCCAACAGGAGCAGGCTGGAATGGTACCTACAACGGTAACCAACTTCCAACAAGTGACTACTGGTTTGTGATAGAGTACAACGAGCCTAATACAGGTGACCGAAAAGAATTTAAAGCCCATTTTACCCTGAAAAGGTAACTATTTAACTAATAGTTGAATCATATTTGAAAAGCTACGTCATTAGGACGTAGCTTTTTTGTTTTCCTAGTATATAGAAACTCTCGTTACTCTGGCTTGGATATATTCTATCATAGTCCTGTCAGAAAATATTAAAACCTATTCTAAGACGTAATTGTTATGATATTAAATGTCAATAATTAGGCGTTTACTTATTGTTGAGTGATATAAACTAGTAAAGGAAATGAACCTTAACTAATTTCATTTACAGCGGCTTAGAAGGTGTAGAATATAGAAGTGTTTGCAAGTCCTCAGGTATCTTTATATTGATCACTATTGGAAATAGTTGTGTTTTATTTTAACTAAGGTAAAACAGGAAGAAATTATTAGGCTTATTTTGGGGTTATCTGGTGCTAGATTGTTGTATTTAAGGTTATTTATTCTACAGTTTTCTAGAATGATGATGATCAGAACTCTCTTATTAATGAAACTCCAGATCGTTAATAATCATGTCAGTTAGTACTATCATAAGTTAAAAATATCCCTAGTTCAAGAGAAGAACACGTCGTTACGTTTAAAGATTGGTTACGAGTTCTTTTTAATAAAAAAAAGTGCTAAACTTGACTTTAGCACTTTTCCGTATAAAAAAATATTTTTTTATAAACTAAAAGCTAGAGATAGGGTGAAATTAGAGTTATTAGTATCTAATAAAGCTACATCCGTAAGTCCTACTGAGTACAATGGGTTATTTGTCGTTCTTTGTGCGTGGTCATAGGTTAAGTCTAATTTGGTATTACCAAAATTATAGCCTAAACCAACAGAATAACCAGTTAAATCACCAAAGAATGAATTGTCTTTATAAGGGCTTTCCTCTAGTCTGTAGCCACCTCTAATACTAACTTGTTTTATTTTATACTCACCACCAACTCTATAGGTGTTGGCTACTGTAAAAACATCATTCATGATGTTATTTTGAGAGGCAAAAAAGGCATCAGCAGTAGGTCTAAACTTTGTATTGGTGTGATCTCTTCTAGAATAATCAAAACTTATTAAGCCTTTATCTCCAAAAATATAAGCCAAACTTCCTGTTATTTTACCTGGAGATTGCAGACGGTAATTTGGAAAAATATTGATGATTTGTGGATTTATAAAAATAGAAGAACTACCATCGTCCTCATTCAGCTCGGTTGATATGTTTTGAGATGTTTCTTCAGTTATTGTGAACCAAGTAGGTGAGTTGTAAGTGAAACCTGCTCTAAGCGCATTCGTGAGTTTTAAAATTGCTCCTAATTGAAATGAAAAACCACTACCAATAGTGAGTAAGTTGTTTTCAAAACCAACATTCGTTACTAATGAGTTTTCATTAGAATTAGATTCGTTTAAAAACGTTGATCTTTCATAGTTAATGAAATGTGTGTTTAAATTAATTCCTAAATACAATTTATCTTTATATTGAGTAGCCGCATTAAAAGTGAATTTTCCATTATAACCTTGAGATATATAATCATAGCGCTGATTAAATGTTCCTGGAGCTATGTTTGAGGTGTAAACCGTATTGTCATCTGTATCGCTTCCTGGTTCTAATATGAATGATTCATACCCTAAGAAAGCTTGTTGATTTCCAAAGCCATAAGCCGATCCTATTTCTGCATAAGCATCAGAAAGATTTTCACCTGGAAATGCAGAGATTTCATCTAATCTACGTCCGTTTGCATAGTCTAAAAAGTAGCCATCAATAGAATTTGTATTTCGTCCAGATGCAGACCATTGATTATCGTAATTAGCTGTTTTGTCGTAAGCTATACCGATAACGAATTTTCCCCAATTGGATGAGTTATTTGTGTTTTTAAATACAAAAGCTGCTCCGGCTTGATGAAGATCTATGTTTAAATCTGAAGATGAACTTCGACCATTAAAAAAGGAAACATCATTATTAATACTTAAACTTGACAGTGATATTGAAGCATGACTCTGAGAAAATACAGCAGATCCTGCAGGATTAATACTTACTGCAGACATATCTCCACCTAGAGCTCCAAAAGCACCACTTAATGCTCTAAAACGAGCTGTTCCTTGTATTTCATCTTGTGAGTAGAGAAGTGCATCAGATATATCTTGAGCCATAATATTGGACATAGATAGTACTCCTATCATTAGTATAGTTAATTTTTTCATATCAAAATTTTAAAAATTTAATTTAAGATTTTTTTGAATTATCCTCGACGTCCGCCGCCACCTCTGCTGCCAGAAGATCTTGAACCACCTCCTCTTGAAGAGCCTCCAGAACTTCTCACAGAGCTACTTCTTGAGCTTCTTGCCGAAGAAGAATTACTTCTACTACTGCTAGGTCTTACAGAGCTATTATTACTTCTAGATCTTGGTCGTGCAGTAGAGTTTGAACTTCTTGGTCTGGTCGTTCTCGGTCTTACAGATGAACTATTACCTCTTGATCGTATTGAGGAGCTATTGCCTCTGGATCGTATTGACGAACTATTACCCCTAGTTCTGTAGTTTGAACTATTTCTAACTGTGGATGCTGATCTCCTTGATATATTAGATGAAGAGCCACGTCTTGAGATATTACCGTTTCTGTTTGCTAAATTAGAACCTCTTCTTCCAGCGTTAAAAGCAAGTCCGTTTCTTCCTCCATAATAATTATTGTTCCATCCATGACCATGACCATGACCATAACCAAAGCCACCATTCCAACCCCAGTTATTGAAACCCCAGCCAAAGCCAGCATTCCAGCCCCAATTGTTGAATCCCATTCCAAAGCCATTGTTCCAGCCCCAATTATTCCATCCCATTCCGAATCCACCATTCCATCCCCAGTTATTCCAACCATTGTCATAAAAGTTTATAGTAACATTTTCATTTGCTTGTCCCCAACCAGCTTGTCCGCCTTGTGTCTCGTCATAAACTTCGTCGCTATAGTTACCCTGATAAGAATCTATATCTGTAAATATCGCGTTAGGATCGTTTGGTATTTCACTGTATTGTAAAGATTTTTGTGTAAAATAATCTTTATAGACGCTTTGATCCTCTGCAGGAATTGTTCTTTCTTCTTCATAGACAACCTCTTCATTTGTATTGTATATACCATCACTGTCATAACCAACATATTGGTATGAACCGCAAGAAGCTAACAAGAACGTAAAGCTTAGTGCAACAAAAAATGGAAATTTGGTCTGTATGTAATTACTTAATTGCATATCTATTGATTTTTATTGTTGAACATTACAAAAATAGTTAGTTTTGCTGAACTATTTATTTATTTAACATACACGCAATTTTTGTGCCAAAACATTAAAAATGAGTAAAAACCTTACAAGTAGAGCAGAAGATTATTCAAAATGGTATAATGAATTGGTCGTTAAGGCTGATTTAGCGGAGAACTCTGCAGTTAGAGGATGCATGGTCATTAAACCTTATGGATATGCGATCTGGGAGAAAATGCAAGCAGAATTGGATAGAATGTTTAAAGAAACAGGTCATCAAAATGCATATTTCCCGCTTTTTGTGCCTAAAAGTTTGTTTGAGGCCGAAGAAAAGAATGCAGAAGGTTTTGCAAAAGAGTGTGCGGTTGTTACACACTACAGGTTAGAAAATGATCCAGACAATCCTGGGAAACTAAGAGTAGATCCAGAAGCGAAACTGGAGGAGGAGCTTGTAGTGAGGCCAACTAGTGAAGCTATTATTTGGCATACTTACAAAGGATGGATTCAAAGTTATAGAGATTTACCAATATTAATCAACCAATGGGCTAATGTGGTACGTTGGGAAATGAGAACACGTTTGTTTTTACGTACTGCGGAATTTTTATGGCAAGAAGGACATACAGCGCATGCAACAAAAGCAGAAGCGCTTGCTGAAGCTGAACAGATGAATGACGTTTATGCGGAGTTTGCTGAAAATTTCATGGCTATTCCTGTTATAAAAGGTGTAAAAACCGAAAGTGAACGTTTTGCGGGAGCCATAGATACTTATTGTATCGAAGCTTTAATGCAAGATGGAAAAGCACTACAAGCTGGAACATCTCACTTTTTAGGACAAAATTTTGCGAAAGCGTTCGATGTGAAGTTTACAAATAATGAAGGTAAACAAGATTATGTATGGGCGACCTCTTGGGGCGTTTCTACGCGTTTAATGGGTGCTTTGATTATGACACATAGTGATGATAAAGGATTAGTGCTACCACCAAATTTAGCGCCTTCACAAGTCGTCATTGTACCTATTTATAAGACCGAGGAGCAATTAGCAACGATTACAGAAAAAGCGAATGAGATCATCAAAGAATTAAAAACGCTTGGTATTTCATGCAAGCTTGACGCGAGAACAACACATAGACCAGGAGCAAAATTTGCGCAACATGAATTACAAGGTGTGCCATTACGAATTGCAATAGGACAAAGAGATTTAGATAATGGAACGGTTGAATTAGCGAGACGTGATACGTTAACTAAAGAAGTCGTTGAGATGTCAAATTTAGTCACTACAGTTGATTTGTTGTTAAAAACAATTCAAGACGAGTTATTTAGTAAAGCACTTAATTATAGAGACACTCATATTACTGAAGTCGATGATTTTGAAACATTTAAGACTGTTTTAGAAGCTAAAACAGGTTTTGTTTCTGCACATTGGGATGGTACAGCTGAAACTGAACAGAAAATAAAAGAGCTTACAAAAGCAACGATTAGGTGCATTCCAATGGATGTTAAGAAGGAGGCTGGAAAGTGCGTCTATACTGGTAATCCATCAACTAATAGAGTGCTATTTGCGAAAGCTTATTAAATTTTTTTAAAAAAAAATTAATAAGCTCTTGCAACATTTAAAAATAGTTGTATTTTTGCATCCGCAATGAGGAATTGCTTGTTCATTTAAAAAGCACTTTATTTTATTAAAATGCTAACGAAATAACTAAAATGGCCCGTTCGTCTATCGGCTAGGACGCATGGTTTTCATCCATGTAAGAGGGGTTCGACTCCCCTACGGGCTACAATTTTTTAATAAGAAAGAAAAAACAAATGGCAAATCACAAGTCAGCATTAAAGAGAATAAGAAGTAACGAAGCGAAACGTTTACGTAACAGATATCAGCACAAAACAACACGTGGTGCAATAAAGAGGTTACGTGATATGGAAACAGCTAAAGAAGCAGGCGACTACTTGCCGGCAGTTATTTCAATGATTGATAAATTATCTAAAAATAATGTTATTCATAATAACAAGGCAGCTAATTTAAAGTCGAGTTTGACTAAGCATGTGGCAACATTAAGCTAAATTAAAGTTAGTTTTTAAAACACAAATAGGAAAGCTTCTCTAACGAGAGGCTTTTTTTGTAAGCTTAATTTTGTATTAGGAACTAATTAGGAGCAAGTCAAAGGAATGATTTCAATTTATTAGTTAAGAAATTATTAAAACGAATTTGTACTTGATTTAAAAAAATCTAACTTTGTAATTATAAAAATTAACTATTCACATAATCTTCACCTTTGGAAAATACAAAAGCAATTGAATTAATTGACAAAATTCTTAAAAACCTTGACGAAACAGGTATTAATACGGATACGCTAATCGATGATATAAAAGAATTAAGAGGCTATGCCATAGAACAAAAAGTACCCTTACTAGTAAAAGTACTTAGATATACCTACGAGCATTTAGAAGAACACCAATCATTCCTCATTCCGCTTCTTAACGACGAACCGTTGGATGAAGAAGATGATATTGAACAGACAGAAGAAGTGTCTCCTTTAGAAAGCCTAAAGTATTTAATAGCACTCCCAAGAAATCTTAATAATAAGGGTAACCTAGCCGATTTAAAAGAATACAAAGAGCTTTTAATGGCGTATTAATTACCTTGTTTTAAAAGCGACTTGGTTTCTAGTGTATTGTAGTTCTTTCAAAATTTGAACTAAAAAGGCAACCCATTTCACATACACATAAAAAAAGCCTTGACTTATGAAGTCAAGGCTTTTTTTTATGTTTAAGAATTAGTACAAGAACGAAAATTATCCGTTCATAGATACTAAAAACTCTTCGTTATTTCTTGTTTGTTTAAATCTATCGTTAATGAATTCCATAGCTTCTACAGGGTTCATATCTGCAAGATATTTACGCATGACCCACATACGTTGTATTGTTGTAGCGTCTAGTAAAATATCATCACGACGTGTGCTTGACGATGTTAAATCTATAGCAGGGAAAATACGACGATTAGATATTTTACGATCTAATTGTAATTCCATATTTCCAGTTCCTTTAAATTCTTCAAAGATGACTTCGTCCATTTTAGAACCTGTTTCAGTTAAGGCTGTTGCGATAATTGTAAGTGATCCACCGTTTTCAATGTTACGTGCTGCACCAAAGAAACGCTTTGGTTTGTGTAATGCATTTGCATCTACACCACCACTCAATATTTTACCCGAAGCTGGTTGAACAGAGTTATAAGCTCTAGCCAAACGAGTAATTGAATCTAATAGAATTACCACATCGTGGCCACATTCTACGAGGCGTTTTGCTTTCTCTAAGACGATATTAGCAATTTTAACGTGCTCATGAGCTTCTTTATCAAAAGTAGACGCAATTACTTCACCACGTACATTACGTTGCATGTCTGTGACTTCTTCTGGGCGTTCATCAATTAATAAAATCATTTGATATACTTCAGGATGGTTAGCAGCAATTGCATTGGCTACATCCTTTAATAACATTGTTTTACCCGTTTTTGGTTGCGATACAATCATACCACGTTGTCCTTTACCAATTGGAGCAAACAAATCCATTATACGCGTAGAAATAGTCGCCTGTTTCTCAGCAATATTAAATTTTTCTTGCGGAAATAAAGGTGTTAAGTGTTCAAAAGCAACACGATCTCTTACCACATTAGGACTTTGGCCGTTTATTCTATTTACTTTTATTAATGGAAAGTATTTTTCACCTTCTTTTGGCGGACGAACATTTCCTAAAACGGTATCACCAACTTTTAATCCAAATAATCTAATTTGTGATTGTGACACATAAATATCATCTGGAGATGATAAATAGTTGTAATCAGATGAACGTAAAAAACCGTAACCATCTTGCATAACATCTAGGACACCTTCACTTTCAATAATAGCGTCAAATTCGAAGTCTGGTTCTCTGTAGCGATTACGAGTATCTTTGTTGCCATTATTTTTATGGACATTACCATCCTTTTGACGAGGATTTGGCCTGTTACCATCCTTTTGACGAGGATTAGGTTTGTTGTCGTCCTTTTGGCGAGGGTTTGGTTTATTGTCTTCTTTTTGGCGAGGATTTGGTTTGTTATCATCCTTTGAACGCGGGTTAGGCTTATTCTCATCTTTTGGACGAGGATTAGGCTTATTGTCGTCTTTTGCTCTAGAATTCGGTTTGTTGTCTTCTTTAGGTCGAGCATTCGGTTTATTATCCTTATTATTACTCGTCGTATCCTTTTTCTCATTGTCTTGAGCTTTAGGTGCTTCTTCCTCTTTATCACTAGTAGGAGCTTTAGACGAATTATCGTCCTTCTTCTCATCTAGTTTCATTTTTTGTTGAGTAGGAGTAGACTTTTGATCTGTATTCTTCTCAACACGAGCTCTAGGTTTACGTGGTTGTACAGGCTTCTTTTCTTCTGCTTTTGGAACAGTAGTAGGCACGGCAACTTCTTTTTTAACAGCGTCTGGATTGGCTGCTTGAAAATCTAAGATTTGGTAAACAAGATCTAATTTTTTTAATGTACGGTATTTTGGTACGTTAAGTTTTTGAGCTATATCCTGAAGTTCAGGAAGCTTCTTTGCTTTTAATTCGGAAATTTCGAACATGTATATGTATACTAATTAAGTTTATTCTTTGAAATGGATTTGTTTCTCACTTTTCTTTTTTCTGAAAACTTATTATAACGGTAAAAATTTGAAAAAAATCTGAAGATTTAAACAACTGCTAATCTGTGTATAGCACATTGTTATTGCAATAATACAATTTTATTTTTAAAATTTAATACTACTTTAAAAAGAAACTACTAATTTTGTTTCTCGTTAGAGATAAATAAAAATGATACAACGCATCCAAACTATATACCTTTTATTATCTGCAGCAGTATCTGCCGGTTTAATTTTTGTAGTGCATTTATGGACAAATAGTTTAGATATTCCTGTTTTTGCAAAAGACGAGTATTTGTATTTAGGTTTGTTTTTGGGATCAGCCTTATTATCATTAATTGCGATTTTTACTTTTAAAAACAGGAAGTTTCAATTTGTATTGGGACGACTTAACATCATATTGAATTTTATTTTATTAGGATTTTTTGTATATCAATTGCTAATGCCACCTGGAGAGAGTAACATCTCAGAGAAGGGTGTTGGGATATTCATACCTATCTTATCTATCGTATTATTGGTCTTGGCCAATAAAGCCATAAAGAAGGATGAAGAACTCGTCAAATCTGTTGATAGATTACGATAAACCCTATTATCTTAATTGTTTAGTGCGTGAACCCAAGGTGAAGACCTTGGGTTTTTTTTAGTGCAACCCATATCTCAAAAGTGAAGCGCATTCGATTTAGCGGTGGAACTAACCCCGCTTTCTTTACAACTGGATCTTGATTTTTTTTCTTCGGAATTTTTAAAACTTAATTAGTAGCGTTTTGGAAATTCTATCACCTCCAAATTTTCAATTTTACTTCCATCAATCGTAAAACGTAACATGGTTCTCACATTGTGAAATCCATGTTTGCCGGCAGCTCCTGGATTCATGTGGATTAAATTATGACGTTTATCTGGCATAACTTTCAAGATGTGTGAATGTCCGCAGATAAAAATACGTGGTGGGTTATCTTTAATCAGATCTCGAGTTCTCATATTGTATTTTGGCGGATAGCCTCCAATATGAGTAATCCATACATCAACGTTTTCGCACATAAATCGGTTGTTTTCAGGGAATTCTAATCGAGCTTTGGCATCATCGATATTACCATAAACACCACGCAATGGTTTTAGTGCTTTTATTTTATCGGTGACTTCTAAATCTCCAATATCTCCCGCATGCCATACTTCATCGGCTTGTTTGACATATTTTAAAATGCCATCGTCTATATGGCTATGTGTGTCAGAAAGTAGTAATATTTTTGTCATGTCTGTTGTCAATCTTTTCCGAAGAAAAGTACTTTTTAAAATTAAGGTCTATAGCTCTGTTGTTTTAAACTTTCCGAAGAAAACCTGTTAATCGAATTAATAATTCCTAAATTTCAGAACTGTCTTCGCAGGAATAAATTATCTTTGCTTTTCACAAAAGTACCATTTCTATTGCGTTTTTTTATCGAATTATCATATAACGGAAAAGTATATCACGGTTGGCAAAATCAACCAGACGTCATTTCTGTACAAGAAGTTTTAGAGAAAACCTTATCCACAATATTAAAACAGAATATTGCTGTGGTCGGGGCAGGAAGAACGGATACTGGTGTTCATGCGTCGCAGATGTTTGCTCATTTTGATTTTGAAAACACATTACCAGATAATATTATTTTTAAACTGAATTCTTACCTTCCTAAGGATATTGCTATTCAGTCTGTTTTTGAAGTGAAAGCGGATGCTCATGCTCGTTTTAATGCTGTGAGTAGAACCTATAATTACAAAATAGCGACTAGCAAAAATGTGTTTAACTATGAGTATGCTTATGCCTTGCAGAAATCATTAGATGTTGAATTGATGAATACCGCTTGCGACATTTTATTGCAGTATAGCGATTTTCAATGCTTTTCAAAAGTAAGAACCGATGTAAAAACGTACTATTGTACATTGATGACAGCGCAGTGGGACTTTAAAAAGGACGAATTAATATTCACAATTAAGGCCGATCGTTTTTTAAGAAATATGGTGAGAGCTATTGTAGGAACTCTTGTTAATATTGGTTTAGGTAAATTAGACGTTGAAAAATTACACGATATTTTAAAATCAAAAGATAGAGGTGAAGCAGGTTTTTCTGTTCCAGCTCATGGGCTATATCTTGTGAATGTTGAATATCCAGAACATATAAAAAAATAGTAAATTATTTAGATTCCCAATTACAAGGGAAATTAATATGGAAAACAAAAAGAATAAAGTCTTTGATTTAAACTTGTTTAAGCGACTGCTTCAATACATTGGACCGTACAGGTCTGTGTTTATTGTATCGCTAGTTTGTGTGGTTGGTTTGGCAGTTTTTGGCGCTTTAAGACCTTGGATTTTGCAAATTGCAATAGATGAGCATGTGGCTTTGAAACGGTATGATGGATTCTTATTCTACGTCATCTTAATGCTCGTGCTGTTAATTTTAGAAGTTATTAGTCAATTATTTTTCATCTATTATGCGAACTGGCTTGGACAATCTATTGTTAAGGATATTCGTGTTAAGTTGTACAATCATGTTTTGAGGTTTAGAATGAAATACTATGACAGTTCGTCTGTGGGTGTTTTGATTACAAGAACGGTAACAGATATGGAGCGTATTGCTGCAATTTTTGGAGAAGGTTTATTCATGATTTTTAGTGATCTTCTCAAGATGCTGGTTGTAGGAGGAATGATGTTTTACATGAATTGGAAATTAACGCTCATCGCATTTATAACATTACCAATAGTATTGTTTGCTACTAAAATCTTTCAGAGATATATGAAGCGTGCTTTTGAGGAAGTTAGAAATGAGGTTTCTAACTTAAATTCTTTTGTACAAGAACGCGTTACTGGAATGAAAATTCTACAATTATTTACAAGAGAGGATACCGAGTTTAATAAATTTAAAGCGATTAACGAGCGTCATAAAAAAGGGTGGTTAAAAACGGTTTGGTATAATTCTGTGTTTTTTCCAATAGCAGATTTGTTGTCATCCATAACTTTGGGAACCATAATATGGGTTGGAGGATTTGGTGTTGTTTTTAGTAATACAGCTTCAAAGGGCGATTTGTTTGCATTCATCATGTTTGTTCCTATGTTGTTTAGACCATTAAACCAAATTGCTAATAAATTCAATACGTTGCAAATGGGAATGGTTGCAGCAGATCGTGTATTTAGAGTTTTAGATACAGCATCTCAAATTGATGATTCTGGTACTGCTATTGCTACTGAGTTTAAAGGAGACATTACGTTTAAGGATGTGCGGTTTTCTTATGTTGCAGATGAGGAAGTGCTTCAAGGGGTTTCTTTAGAGGTTAAAGCAGGACAAACTATTGCAATTGTTGGC
>JAWUWM010000055.1:0-13558 GCA_034111845.1 Psychroserpens sp.
AAGATTTTATCAGTATAGTAGAAATGGCTTCTTCAGAAGATTTAACTGAGTTTTTTGAAGATTGGTTGTACAATGAAGGCTATCCTAGTTATATTCTAAATTGGAATCAGCCCACCACTAGTCAGGTTTCAATAACTGTCGGACAAACACAGAGTCATCCTTCTGTTTCATTTTTTGAAGCACCTGTTCCTGTGCGTTTAATTGGAACACTTGGTGAAACACTAGATCTTGTTTTAAACCATACTACTAATGGGCAAAACTTTTTAGAAACGATTAACTTTGAAGTTCAGGATGTCTTTTTTGATCCAGAATCTGATATTATTTCAAGAGATAATAGTGTGCTTTTAGGTATTGATGATTTAGAAATTGCTAGCAAACTTGCGTTGTATCCCAATCCTACATCTGAAATCTTATTTATCGACAAGCCTTCGAGTTTGAACATTTCCGAAGTAAAAATATTTAATCCGTTAGGACAACTCATTACTCAAATACCATTTAGTACATCCTTAGACACCTCTCTATGGGCAACGGGATTATTCTTTATTCAATTTCGAACCAAAGATGGCGTGATTACTAAAACGGTATTAAAAAAATAAGTTTACATGGTGCTAAAACATTACTTTTGCAACCTATAATTTTTATGATTTAAAATACATGGAGTTTGTAATTAGAATATCTCAGTTTTTATTGAGCCTTTCACTACTAATCGTTTTACACGAATTAGGTCACTTTATACCAGCAAAACTATTTGGAGCCAAAGTAGAAAAGTTTTATCTATTTTTTGATCTCAAGTTTTCTTTATTTAAAAAGAAAATTGGAGATACGGAGTATGGAATAGGATGGTTGCCATTAGGAGGCTACGTAAAAATAGCAGGAATGATGGATGAGAGTATGGATAAGGAGCAAATGGATCAACCACCAAAAGCTTGGGAATTTCGCTCAAAACCAGCTTGGCAACGTCTCATCATCATGTTAGGTGGTGTTACAGTGAATTTCATATTGGCTTATGTTATATACGTATTCTTAGCTTTTGGTTATGGAGACATCGATATTAATACAAACAGCATAGAAGATGGTTACACTGTTACTAATCCTATTTTAACCAATTTAGGTTTAAAAACAGGTGATAATGTCGTTTCTATTAATGGTGAGAAAGTAACGATGTACTCTGACATAAGAAAGAAACTAATTGAGGCTGAAACACTCACAATACTAAGTAATAACGAAACAAAAGAAATTACGCTTCCTGAAGATTTTTTAGGACAATTAAGCACAGGAGATAGCAGAAGCTTTTTTGGTTTACGTACTCCGTTTGTAATTAATAATGTTGTTGATACGTTAGTAAACAAAGATAAAGACCTTAAAACTGGGGACATGATCGTCTCTATTAATAACGAACCCTTAAAATACTTTGATCAATTAGCTGATAGAATACGACCATTTTCTGGTAGTGAAATTTCGGTTGCTATTTTAAGAGATGGGCAAACCATACCAATGCAACTTAATGTAGATACTAATGGGAAATTAGGTGTCCAATCTAGCGTTACATTAAACGATGTAGAAAAATTAGGCTATTATGACATCGTAAGAAAAGAATATGGCTTAGGAGAAAGCGTCGTTGTAGGTTACGATAAGTTTACAGAGACCGTAGCCTCTTATGGTGTGCAACTTAAAAAAATATTCACACCAAGTACTGGTGCTTATAAAGGTGTTGGAGGTTTTAAAGCAATCTACAGTATCTTCCCAGCGGAATGGAGCTGGCAAGCATTTTGGGCATTAACTGCTTTTCTATCTATTATGTTAGGTGTACTTAACTTATTGCCAATACCTGTTTTAGATGGTGGTCATGTCATGTTTTTATTATATGAAATCGTTTCAGGAAGAGCGCCAAATGAGAAATTTTTAGAGCGCGCTCAACTTGTTGGATTTATTCTATTAATAGCTATGGTCCTGTCTGCCAATCTTAACGACTGGCTCTAGATAAAAAATCGAATTTTTTTTAAAAAAAATGTTTGACAGACTTAAAAAATACTATATATTTGCGCTCGCTAACGCGATAAATAACCTTCCTCTTTAGCTCAGTTGGTTAGAGCATCTGACTGTTAATCAGAGGGTCCTAAGTTCGAGTCTTAGAAGAGGAGCATACAAAGCCACTATGAAAATAGTGGCTTTTTTGTGTTTTAGCTCCTAAAATAAGTTTAGAAATTTTAATTTATATCATTAAGAGCATCCTCAATCCTATATAAAAAGAGCTCATCAAGACGCTCTACGTAAGGTTCATTTATACTATAGATAAGAAATTTATGGGCTAACTCTAAATTAATTCTAGCTAAGCTAGTCTCACCAAGTGTTTTGTAAACAAGACCTAATTGATAATAAGCTTCTGGAAATTTATCTACAGAGGTTAACGCTTTTTGATAATTCTCAATAGCCTTGTCATAAGCTTCTAACTCTGCATAACATCTTCCAATATAAAAAAAGATTTTATAATTGTCTTTGGTATCAAAACCGAGTTTTTCTTCTTCAGTATTTACTAGATTTAAAGCATCGATGGCGTCTTTGTATTTTTTTAACTTATACAAAGCTTGACCTTTATGAAAACCACAAGGTTCTCCCCAACAGGTATTATAAGCGTTGCCTGTTATTTCTTCTATTAGATTAACATCTTTAACAGTGCCTTCATAATCTTTGTAATAGTATAACAATGTCCATGCCCTATATTGTAATACATCTGGTTTACCATTGGCAATATCTATTTCAACAGCTTTATTTAAAACCTTCATGGCTTTAATGTGTTCTCCAACTTTTTTATACGAATAGGACAGGCGTTGTCTATAATCTACATTACCGGGTTGAACTATTAATGCTGAATCTTTAAATGTTCTATACAATTTAGATGGTTGTAAAAAATAATTAGAAATTTCATGATAATTTTTAGCACATTCGGTTTTTTCAACGTCGCTTAGTATTGAAAAATCTTGAACTCTATCTTTTTTACAGCTGATAACTGATATGATTAAGCAACAACCTAAACGTGTTTTTTTTAAGGACATAAATCTGTGATTATACCATTTTCTATTTTAAACATTAAAAACCCATGTACGTCTTTATATACTAATCCCTCTAAAATATCAAAATTAGTAGGCCAATCTTTTAAATCCCGAACGGAGTCTACGATATGACTAACTATTTCTTTAGAAAATGTCATTGACTTAAATTCTCTAGACATTTGAATTAAGCCAAATCGACCTAGCTCACCTCCACAATTTAATGTGTAATGTAAAATGATATAACCCGACTTTACGTCTGTTTTTGGGGCATCTTTACTAACGATATCAATAATATATTGATTGCCTTTAATATACGTTACATCTTCTCCATAATAGTATTCACCCTGATAGCCATCAAAACAATTTGAGTAATGCGCTGTATTTTTTATAAGTTCTAAATAGTCGTCTATAGTTACTAATGAATTGTTAAACTGAATGGTTTTGGGTTCTCTTGATGAGAAATCCTTAAGCTCAATATTAAGCGAGTCTAGATTAGTGATTTGAAAAATGGATTGCGGATTATTATCTTCTTTCCGAAACGATAGAAAAGCAGCCTGGTCTATACTAAAAATAATATAGGCCTTAGTCTCGTATTCAGATGCCGTTTTTTGACCTTGATAATAATAGTTTGTTAGGGTACATACACTATCGTTTTTAAAATAGAGTAACTGTTCTATGTCGAAATCGCTATTAGGATTACTGTTTTCATCTTCAATAACTTGATATTTAAAAACCGACTCACTAATGAAATTTTTTATCGTTTGAATATTGAACTTAGGTTCTAATGCTATAGTCTCAAATTGAGCTCTACTTTTAAACCCCCTAAAGTTCACGGTATCTAAGATATCAAATACTGTAAAAATGTGATCATTAAGCCTTGAAAACTTTAGCTGCTTACTTTTGAATTTTAAAACTGTTTTTCCGTTTATGGAGCTATTTTTAATACGTTCAATGAGCATCCCTTGGTTATCAAAAAGAGAAACCGAATCATTTTTTTGATGTAGGAGATAAGGATAAGGTATTAATTTATCTAAACCTCTATAAGCACCAATTAATAGCGTATTCTCAGGTAGCTTAGAATCACAATTTACGAAGCACAAACACGCTAGGGCAATGGAAAAGCAGAACTTCATAGAAATGAAATAACAATTGTTGAAATGAAAAGACAGTTTATGCCCCAGGAAACTCAGCTTTACGCTTCTCCAAAAATGCAGTAGTACCCTCTTTAAAATCTTTAGTACCAAAACATTTACCAAATTGTTTGATTTCGGTTTTATAACCGTCAACACCATCTTTATAATTAGCATTAATAGCTTTGATAGCACCTTTAATAGCAACAGAAGAATTACGCATAATCTTACCGGCAATTTTTTCGGCTAAAGCAATTAATTCTTCTTGAGAAGTTACATGATTAACTAGTCCATACTCTAAAGCTTTATCCGCATCAATCATACCTGCTGTCATCACTAGTTCCATAGCACGACCTTTACCCACTAATTGCGGTAAGCGTTGTGTACCACCATAACCAGGGATTACACCCAAAGAGACCTCAGGAAGTCCCATTTTCGCATTATCACTTGCCACTCTAAAATGACAAGCCATTGCTAATTCTAAACCACCTCCTAATGCAAAACCGTTTACTGCTGCGATAACAGGAGTTGATAAGTTTTCTATATAATCAAATAGGATTTTTTGACCTTCAGCTGCTAATTTCTCGGCATTTTTGACATCAAAATCTGCAAACTCACTAATATCGGCACCAGCTACAAAAGCCTTTTCACCGCTTCCTGTAATAATAATTACTTTGGTCTGTTTATCCTTACCAGCAGCTTTAAAAGCGCTATGAAGCTCTCTAATAGTCGTTTTATTGAGCGCATTAAGTTTATTTGGTCTATTGATAGTGATTGTTGTAATTCCGTTATTTGTAGTACTTAAAATAGTGTCGTAATTCATTGTAGATTTATATTTTACTCACGATTGTGTGAATGTGGTTCATGTGTCTTGTAAACGTTGTCTTGTAAAAATATAGAATAAATTCTATCGTTAGCTCTACTTTACTGAGAGATTTCTGTATGTGTAGGATTATATTATTTCCTCGGAAATCTAACCGTAAATGCAGTTCCAACGCCTATTTGAGATGTAAAGGTAATATTTCCTTTATAAGTTTCAACGATATTTTTTACCATGGCGAGCCCTAATCCCATCCCGCTAGATTTGGTTGTAAATTTAGGTTCAAAAATCTTGATTTTATTCTCATCGGAAATTCCTACACCATTATCTTCAACCGTGAGCACAACTGTTTGATCTTCGGTAATGATCTTAACCTCAATTCTTGGGTTTCCTTGATCTTCCGGAATGGCTTGAATACCATTTTTAACTAAGTTAGTAACGACCCTAATAAGCTGTGTACGGTCAAAATTAACCATAATCTCATCTTCTTCCGAAGAAAAGATAATATAATCTTCACTAAAAATATCTAACCCTAACTTAACGATATTGACAACATTAAGCGTTTCATTTTGTTGTGCTGGCATTTTAGCAAAATTTGAAAATGCACTCGCAATGGAACTCATGGTATCGATTTGCTGAATCAAAGTTTGAGTATACTCGTCTAATTTTTGATGGATATTTTCATCCTGAGGATCAAATTTTCTTTGAAAACTTTGAACACTTAGTCGCATTGGTGTTAATGGGTTCTTGATTTCATGTGCTACCTGCTTCGCCATTTCTCTCCATGCCTGCTCTCGTTCATTAGTAGCTAACTTCACAGCACTTTCCTCGAGTTCATCAATCATACTATTGTAAGAATTGATTAAGGTTGAAATTTCTTCGCTCGACGATGAAATTTCAATTCTCTTATTTCGTTTTTCTAAACGAGTTTCGTTGATTTTATCTGAAATGGTTTTAAGCGTTCTCGTAATATATTTTGATAATAATAATGCTAATAGAATAGCAATTAACATCATAAAAATGTAAGCATACGCCAAACGTTCTAAAAACTCGTTAAGCTCCTTATTGAGAAAATCATCATTCTCTAAATAGGGTAAATTTAAAATTGCGATAGGCTTAGATCGTTCATCAAATAAGTATCGGTAAGACGATTGAAACGTTTCACCATTTTTTTCGTTTTTAACAACATATCTGTGTTCTGCTGTATTTGAAATATTATTTAAAATATTGGTATCCATACATCTGGTTATGGAATCTGTTTTAAAACTTGGCTTTGATGACAGTAAAAGTGTACCGTCTAAATCGTAAAAATTTATTCTCAAACTATGAATATCAGCTATTCTTGAAATTTCATCTTTAAAAATAAAAGGCAATTTTTCTGTTATAACTTCAAAAGATGTCTTTCCTAAAACATATTCAATATCCCTAATGATAGCGGTTTCTTTTCGCTCTAATCGTTCTTTGTGATAATCTCTAGCCTCTTCATTATATTGGTAAATGGTTACACCTGCAATCAAAACTGATGCAATTAGCACCAATAATATCATGGCAAAGAAAATACGGACTCGTAAAGACAATTTGTTTAACCTCATCTCAATTTTTGTAGTTCAATAAATATAGCAATAATTAAGCCATTATTAGGCATCTGGATTTTTGCGTCGTACTTTTTTATAGATTTTAAAACCTAACATCAATAAAACCCCTAGAACAAAAATCCCTATAACACCAAAGACCCAATTAATGGCACTTTTAAGAATAACTAAAAATACCACTGCAAATAAAATAAACGTAGCCCCTTCGTTCCAAAGACGCATAAAGTTAGAAGTTTTTCTAACGTCATCGTTTTGCAACTGGTTATAATATTGATGTGTTTTTAAATGATACAAAATCAATAAGACCACAAATCCTAGCTTCACTTGCATCCAAGGCAATTCTAATAAAAACGGATGTAAAATAAGTAACCAAATTGCAAATGACGTCGCTAAAATTGCTGATGGCCACGTGATGATATTCCATAAGCGCTTTGTCATAAGCCTTAATTGCTTACCTAAAATTTCCTTTTCTGGAGATGGTTTGTGAAAGGCTTCAATTTGATACACAAATAATCTAGGGATATAAAATAAGCCAGCAAACCAAGTCACGATAAATATGAGGTGCAAGGCTTTTATGTAGTTGTAGTATTCCATTGAGTCTGATAGTAGTTTATGTCTTGTTGTTGTGTCTCGACTCCGCTCGACATGACAGATCTATTATAATTTTAAAAGTTACAGTCACATCGAGCGTAGTCGAGATGTTCATTTTTTAAAGTTTTTATAATTCGTGGCGGTCTTACAAATTGATAAATCCTTCAATAACTCAAAATCTTCATTTGCCAAAGCTAACTTTTTACTTCGACTCCATTTTTTTATTTTCTTCTCGTAATATTCAGCTTGATTAAACTGGATGAACTCCTGATGAAAAATTAATTTTAAAGGTCGTTTTCTAAACGTATAACAATCCGGATTTAATCCAATTCTATGCTCTTCTAAACGTCTATCTATACTATTCGTCATTCCCGTATAAATGGAATCGTCAGAACATTGTAGCAAATAGACGTAATAAAATTTCATAATTATCTTTTTACTGTATCTCGACTCCGCTCGACATAATGATAGATAAGAATTAATTTAAAAGTTTCTGTCCCTTCTAGCTTTGATAAAATGAAAACATATTTTCATTAAAATCACATAGCGGAGCGTATCGAGAAGCAATTAATCTTCTACAAATAAGTAATTCAACTGTTTCGCATTAAACGCAGTATTAAAGGCGCTTATCTCATCGCTGACTAATTGATTAAAAGCATCTAATTGCGTTTTTATTTGAGCGCTAAGCTCATTTTTAACTGCAATATCCTGATCGGTTGGTGCAAAATCACCCATACCAACTAATGAATTTAAATGTCCTAATTTATTAGTCAAACGTATTGGAAAATTCAAAGGATCTTGACCACTACGGTTTTGAGTTTGGTACAGTGCTTCTTCAATTTTAGTAAATTGTTCTTTTAGCGCTTTTGACTTTTCTAAAAGCAATTTCACAGATTCATTATCCTTGTATTGCGTTTCAAAAGCAGTCAATTGTTTTTTAATCTTTCTAATCTTCTTAATGGACTGATGTGCGTCATCCATTGTTTTATTGACATCAGTGATGAATTCAAATTGCTTTTGCATATCTTCCTGTGTACTTTCAGCTCTTGGATCTGCAACAATAGTAAATGTTTCTGGCATCTCGACTGCGCTCGATGTGACGTCATTTTTGACATTAAGATGTACTTTATATATTCCAGGAATGGCTTGTGGACCATCTACACTTGCCCACCATAAAATCATACCCTCTAATTTTTCGGCACCATCGTAGGTCATATCCCAAACAAATTGGTTCATTCCTTTTTTCACTTCAAGCTTATCTTTCTTCTTGTTTTTAGTAGAAAACGTTTTTATAGTATCGCCTTTAGGACTAAAATAAGTTAAGGACACCTCATCATTCTTTTCGTCATAATCTTTCAAATTAAAATAAGTCATGACTCCGTTTGGATGATTAGTTCCAGACGTTTTACTACCCGTACTACTTCCACCTCGCATTCTATACGTATCCTTAGGTTTGAAGACTCTGTGTTCTTCGGAAGTAGCTTCCATATACAACTGATGAATTACTGTTAAGTCATCAATCATCCAAAGGCTACGTCCTTGAGTTGCCACAATTAAATTATTGTCTTTAATGGCTAAATCTGTAATAGGAACAATAGGTAGATTTAACTGAAACGGTTTCCAGTTCTTCCCATCATTAAAAGAGACATACATTCCAGTTTCAGTTCCTGCATAGAGCAATCCTTTTTGTTTTGGGTCCTCTCGTAATACTCTTGTAAAATGTTCTGGGTTAATCCCATTTGTGATTTTATTCCAAGATTTCCCATAGTCTGTTGTTTTGTATAAGTATGGAGCAAAATCACCCGTTTTATATTTTGTTCCAGCTACATAACACGTTCCTGCATCAAAAGCACTAGGCTCTATACTATTAATCATCATCCAATCTGGCATGCCTTTAGGTGTCACGTTTTCCCAGTTTTGACCACCATCTTTAGTCACATGAATTAAACCATCATCACTACCAACCCACAATAAACCTTCGGTAATTGGAGATTCTTGAGCTGCAAAAATGGTACAGTAGTACTCTACTGAGGTATTATCTTGAGTAATTGGACCTCCTGAAGACTTCAGTTTTTCAGGATCATTTCGTGTTAAATCCGGACTAATAATTTTCCAAGATTGTCCTTCATTCTCCGTCACGTGAACATGCTGTGAAAAGGTGTATAATCGATCTGGATTATGCTTAGAAAATAGTATTGGGAAATTCCACTGAAAACGATATTTCATGCCTTCTGCACCATGACCCATTGGATTATCTGGCCAAACATTGATGGCTCTAACGGTTCCTCGTTTGTGATTCACCCTGGTTAAATACCCATCATAACTTCCACCATAAATAATATCATTATCCTCTGGATCTATGGCGATATGTGCAGACTCTCCTCCTGCTGTAGATTCCCAATCGTCTTCAGAAATAGAATATCCATCAGTACGATGCGGAATTCTAACCGTTGAATTATCCTGCTGAGCAGCATAAATTCGATATGGAAATGCGTTATCTGTGGTCACACGATAAAACTGAGATGTTGGCTGATTGTAATAGGTACTCCACGTTTCACCACCATCATACGTCACTTGAGCTCCACCATCATCTCCAATAATCATGCGATTTGGATCTTCTGGAGCAATCCATAAATCATGATGATCTCCATGAGGTGCGTTGTAGGTGTCAAAAGATTTTCCGCCATCTTTACTTTTGTGATAACGTACGTTTAATACATAAACGACATCTGCATCTTTAGTATCTGCATAAATTCTTGTATAATACCAAGCACGTTGACGCAATTTACGTTCATTATTAACTTCGTTCCAAGTCTCTCCACCATCATCACTACGATACAAACCACCGTTCTCTTTATGTTCTATAATGGCCCAAACACGTTGGTTATTTATGGGAGAAACAGTAACACCAATAATTCCTAATATCCCTTCCGGAAATCCTTTATTGGTTGAAATCTCCGTCCAAGTTTCACCCTTATCAGTACTTTTCCATAATGCAGAACCTTCACCTCCAGAACTTAAACTGTAAGGTGTTCGCTGCACTCTCCATGTTGATGCATATAAGATTCTAGGATTCGTTGGATCTATTAATAAATCAACAACACCTGCATTTTCATTGGCGAACAATGTTTTTTTCCAAGTTTTACCACCATCTATACTTTTGTACACACCACGTTCTTGTGTTGGTTTGTAGATATTCCCCAAGACACCAGCATACACGACATTATGATCTGTTGGATCCACAGCAATTCTCGGCACATGACGTGAGTTTTTTAGTCCTGCAGACGTCCACGTTTTTCCAGCATCAACACTCTTCCAAATCCCATAACCCGAAGATACATTTCCACGAACTGTTTTTTCTCCACCTCCTACATATAATACATTAGGATCACTTTTAGATACTGTTATGGCGCCTATACTTCCGCCAAAAAAGCCATCAGATATATTATTCCAAGTTCGACCACCATCCAATGTTTTCCATATCCCTCCGCCTGCTGCACCAAAATAATACAGATTAGGCTTATTAGGAACTCCTGTAACTGCAGCACTTCTTCCGCCTCGAAAAGGACCAAGAAGGCGATATTCTAGGGCATCATATTGGGTTTCATTAAAAGATTGCGCTTCTAAATGTGTTACATTTCCGAAGAGAAAAAGGCATAAAAGGGTTATGAGTAGTCTCATGATGGTCGTGGTTTAAATACTATATATGTAAAAATACGATAGAAAATTTTAATATGTGCCAACGAGTGCAGGATTAGGCTTAGGCACTTTTAAATTGAATTTCACAAATGAAACAGTTTGTAAGAAAATACTTAAAAATAATTACGCTTTTTCCGCAGTTAACATTTCGTTAACAAAAATAGACACCAAAAATTTGTGCAAACCGTTTTTTTTTTTTCTAATTTTAAAACACCTAGATGATTTTATTTAGTTTATTATTAATCCAACCAAATTATTTATGAAACAAAACATTAAAAACTATCTCAAATTTGGAATTTTGCTTATTGGGATATCATTTTCACTGTATCAATGTCAAAAAGCAGATGACAATGAAGTTATAAATTCAGATCCAAAATCTGATTTAAATATTACTGTAGTTCACAATAATGAACATTTTGCGAAATCTAATCCAAAAATTTTTAATAAATTAAAACTAGCTAGTCATAGTAATGTCTTGTCTAGAAAAACCGAATATTCTAATGACCACGATTTTTATTTCAATTTAGATGATATCCAGATTATAGAAAAAACTGGATATACCCAATATACAGTGGTAGTCGAAAGAGATAGCGAAAGTAATGATGTGTTGAACTACATTCTACTACTCCATAACAATGGTGATGAAGACCAATACTTAGTAACTTACCCAAGAATTGAAACTGAAGGAGAGTTAATCATTGATTATTACACGGCAACAATGGTAAGTTTAAATGGTAACTCTATCTTATCTAGAGGACCAACTAATTGTGCTGATGGTACACCAGAATTTATAGGTTTTGATCAAGACTACATCTGCACAGCAAATGCTTGTGGTTCTCAAAATCATATGCCTGGAGACGACACATGCGAATGTGGTAAAACAGTGGCATGCACACCTGCATGGACAGGTTGTGAATGGACTTCAGTTGCTCAATGGAGCTGCACTGGTGGTGGTGGATCAGGAGCAGGAAGCGGAAGTAGCGGTGGTGGTAGTGGTTCTAATGACGACGATGATGACGATGAACCTTTGGAAACTGTGATTTTAATTAATGAACCGAAAACCCCTTGCGAAAAAATGAATAAGCTTAAAGCAGATACAGGATTTAGAGCTAAAATGGTAGAACTCAAAACTGCTGCAGATGATGAGAATGTTGAGAAAGGGCAAACGCTATACAATAAAACTGGCGTAGCTCCAATTAATAATAAGTATCTTTATAGCCCATCGTCTGGCACCCCAAATAATCCAGAAATAAATTATTCTTACTATGCAAGTACGCAAGGATATGTGCATACACACTATGAAGAGTTAATCTCTATATTTTCTGTAAAGGATTTACTTGACATGTATAACACGATGAAAAATGTTTCAGTAACCGATGATTTTTTCTACGGAGTAATTACTGAAGCGGGTTCGGCATACATTTTGCAAATTGAAGATAGAGCTGCTTTTATAGCGTTTGGAGATACTAACCTCAGTAATGAAAATAAAAGGTTTAAATTCACATCTAAATTAGAGAGCTATTACGATGTCACAAATAATGGTAGCGTAGAGGATAATGAGGATGGAATAGTTAAAATGCTGCAAAGAAAGAATGCTGGTCTAGCTATGTTTAAGCCAACAGATAATACTTTTACAGATTATGTAAAGCTAGAATATGCTTCTGGCGATACCAATGAAACCAATTGCAACGAAAATTAAATACAAAAAACTATGAAATCAATATTAATACTTTTTATAACCTTATTATCCATAACAGCCAATAGCCAAATAATAGAACTATGTAATTACGAAACCGATCCAGATGAAGCTCCAAGTGGTACTTATTTTAAAGATGTTAACAATACGTTTACACCTTTTTTAGGCACTTGGCAATATACCAATGGTAACGAAGTAATTACATTTAAAATTGAGAAAATCACACATTATTACGTTACCGAAAATCAAACATACGAGGATTTTATTGTAGGCAATTATAATTACTCGCAAGATGGTGGTTTGACTAATATTGTTAATAAAATCCCTCCATCTTTATTAGATGAGAGTCCAGATGCTAGTGTGATGTATGCACCTTGTGCTAAAGATTCGCCCAACAAGGTTACAATGACATTTTTTGATGTTATACTAGACAAAGGGTTTGGATTAATAACCTTTGAATTTTTACCTGGAAGTACCACTCAAATGCAAACAACTTTAACTAATGAACAAGGAACTTACGGTCATCTAGTTGGAGAACCTGCACATAACTTTAATTTCTCACTACCTACAAATTTTATAGTTACAAAATTGTAATTTAGTATAAAATAGCAGTTGCAATTATTTAAGTTGTTTGTAACTGCTATTTTAATTTTTTGAACTATGAAATCAATACTAATAATTATTATTGCTTTAATATCGATAAACGTAAATAGCCAAGTTATTGAACTTTGCAATTATGAAAGCGATCCAGATGAAGCTCCAAGTGGTACTTATTTTAAAGATGTTAACAATACGTTTACACCTTTTTTAGGCACTTGGCAATATACCAATGGTAACGAAGTAATTACATTTAAAATAGAAAAAGTAACTCATTATTACGTTACCGAAAATCAAACATACGAGGATTTTATTGTAGGCAATTATAATTACTCGCAAGATGGTGGTTTGACTAATATTGTTAATAAAATCCCTCCATCTTT
>JAWUWM010000056.1:0-9574 GCA_034111845.1 Psychroserpens sp.
AACTCATGAAGAGGAAATTGCTGCGCATGCACGTCGTGTGATTAGATTACGCGATGGTTTGGTTGAGCCGGATACTTTGAACTACTAGTTTTTAGTTTGCAATAGCAGTTTGCAGGTATGATTTAAAGACTATACTTTTAATACTCGATTAATTTAGACTAAAAAACAAAATCTGGATTTGAATTTAAAACTTGGACTTACTTGAAAAAAGGCAACTCTCTTAATTCAAAATTAGTTTTGAATTAAGAAGGTTAAAGTACAACAGTGAGTTTTTAAGTTTACATTGCGATTAACTTAAGCATTTAAAAATTCAGTTACCATCAAATAACCACCTCGTCTTTACTCCCTTTTTTTTGTGCATATCTACTCCTACTTTATAATAGGAGGAGAACTTAAAGGTCCATTAAAACGAGCACCGTACTATTTTCGTAAAGCGTAATCAAATTACAGTTCCCTTCCCACAAAGGGACTAAGACAAGACACATCTCAGTAAACTTTGAACCTCCACGACTTTGCGAGTGCTATTAAAACCCGTAACTTTGGTTCCGCAACATTGAAAACCTCATAATGAAACGAGCAGGCTACAACTATTAATCCTTAAGAAAATGATTAATAACGAACAGCATGTAACCGTCAAAATACAATAATAAAAGTACATGAAAATATATACAAAAACAGGAGACAAAGGCACAACCGCTTTATTTGGCGGCACAAGAGTACCAAAACATCATATTAGAATTGATAGCTATGGTACGGTTGACGAACTCAACTCTCATTTAGGATTAATAAGAGACCAAGAGATTAACAATCATTATAAAGAGGTGCTGATAGCTATTCAAGATCGCTTATTTACGGTTGGTGCGATTTTAGCAACAGATCCTGAGAAGGCAACACTCAAAAATGGAAAGCAACGACTTAATATCCCTAAAATTTCCGAAGAAGATATCGCGCGTTTAGAACGTGAGATGGATCGCATGAACGCGTCACTTCCTGAGATGACGCACTTCGTATTACCAGGTGGTCATCAAACTGTGTCATTCTGTCACATAGCACGCTGTGTTTGCAGAAGAGCCGAACGTTTGGCAAGTGCTCTAAATGATTTAGAACCCTTTCAACCTGAAAGCTTAAAGTATCTCAACCGCCTTTCTGACTACCTGTTTGTATTGGCACGAAAATTGTCTTATGACTTGCAAGCCGACGAAGTAAAATGGATTCCGAAGAAAGAATCATAATATAACACTTTTCGAACATAATTTATAGTTCTACTAGGCTTAAAATCAGCAAAAAACATAAGTTCTTTAAAATTTTTAATTAATTAATTCACTTTTTTCTTGACTTTCTGAACTATAATTTTATTTTTGCAGAAATTTAAAACGCACAACACATGTATTGGACATTAGAATTAGCATCTTATTTAAGCGATGCCCCTTGGCCAGCGACTAAAGACGAATTAATTGACTACGCTATTAGAACAGGAGCTCCTTTGGAAGTTGTTGAAAATCTACAAGCGATAGAAGATGAAGGCGACTCTTATGATTCCATCGAGGAAATCTGGTCTGATTATCCTACAGACGAGGATTATCTCTGGAACGAGGACGAATATTAAGTAATTTGAAATTCAAATTACATTAAACGTAACATAAAAGTTAAAAAGTCTCATATTGAGGCTTTTTTTGTGGTCAAATTTTAAAATATAACTAACACAAATCATATCTTTGATGCGTGTGCCGAATTAAACATATAAAGCAGCATATAAATTGTTTCTTTTTCGCTTAATTTTTGTTTAAAATCCTAATCGTAGCTTTAACTATGCTAAGAATTTCTAACTTCAATTAATCACAAAATAACTCAATTTATTTATACGCCTTTTTAAATTTAAATTGACACTAAAGTATTACAGATAAAACGTTCTTCGTAACGTTTCAAACCCTATAAATAAACACCAATGAGTTTTTTAAATTCAGTATTAAAAGTATTTGTAGGAGATAAGTCTAAACAAGATGTTAAGGCACTCTCTCCTATTGTTGCACAAGTAAAAGTATTTGAAACTGCGCTTGAGCAATTATCTCACGATGAGTTAAGAGCAAAAACAGCAGAATTCAAAGCTAAAATTGCAGAGGCTCGCAAACCACTTCAAGACAACATTGATCAATTAATGAAAGATGCTGAAGCGACAGAAGATATTGATGCACGCGAGGATATCTACGTAGAAATCGATAAAATTAACGATGATATCTATACCGTCACAGAAGAAGTTTTGACTTCTATTATGCCAGAATCCTTTGCTGTGATTAAAGAAACTGCAAAACGTTTTGTTCATAATACAGAAATCTCAGTAACTGCAAGCGAGTTTGATCGCACTGTTTCTGGAGCTAACGATTATGTTACTCTAAGTGGAGATCAAGCAGTTTGGGCAAATTCTTGGGATGCAGCAGGTAAGCCAATTACTTGGGACATGATTCATTATGATGTTCAGTTGATTGGTGGTACAGCAATGCATCAAGGTAAAATTGCAGAGATGCAAACTGGTGAAGGTAAAACGTTGGTAGCAACGCTTTCTGTTTATTTAAATGCATTGGCTGGTAAAGGTGTGCATTTAGTAACTGTTAATGATTATTTGGCCAAACGTGATAGCGCGTGGATGGCTCCAATCTTTCAGTTTCATGGGATGAGCATTGATTGTATTGACTATCACCAACCCAACAGTGAAGCACGTCGTAAAGCATATCAAGCAGATATTACTTATGGAACAAACAACGAATTTGGTTTTGATTACCTAAGAGATAATATGGCAAATTCGCCAGATGATTTGGTACAACGTCCGCATCACTATGCGATTATTGATGAGGTCGATTCAGTATTAGTTGATGACGCGAGAACACCTTTGATTATTTCTGGACCTATACCTCAGGGCGATCGTCATGAGTTTACAGAGTTAAAACCTAAGGTTGATGATATTGCAAGTGTTCAAAAGAAAGAATTAGTAAGTGTCCTCGCTGAAGCTAAAAAATTGATTGCAGCAGGAGACACAAAAGAAGGTGGTTTCCTATTATTGCGAGCGTATCGTGGTATTCCGAAGAATAAAGCATTGATCAAATTCTTGAGTGAAGAAGGGATTAAGGCATTACTTCAGAAGACTGAAAACTTCTACATGCAAGATAACAACAGAGAAATGCCGAAAGTGGATTTAGAACTCTACTACGTTATCGAAGAAAAAAACAATCAGGTTGAATTAACAGATAAAGGTGTTGAGTATCTCTCCGGAAAAGATAATCCAGATTTCTTCGTCATGCCCGAAATCGGGATGGAAATCTCTAAAATTGAGTCTAAAGGCTTAACTAAAGAGGAAGAAGCTGAAGAAAAAGAGGTATTGTTTAGAGACTTCGGAATCAAATCTGAACGTATACACACCCTTAACCAATTACTAAAAGCTTACGCATTATTTGAAAAAGACATCCAATACGTTGTGATGGATAATAAAGTAATGATTGTAGATGAGCAAACGGGTCGTATTATGGATGGTCGTCGTTATAGCGACGGTTTACACCAAGCGATTGAAGCTAAAGAAAATGTAAAAATTGAAGATGCCACGCAAACTTTTGCAACGGTAACTCTTCAAAATTACTTTAGAATGTACCGTAAACTATCTGGTATGACCGGTACAGCAGTTACTGAAGCTGGAGAATTATGGGAAATATACAAATTGGATGTTGTAGAAATCCCAACCAACAGACCTATTGTACGTGATGACAAACAAGATTTAGTTTACAAAACAAAACGTGAAAAATATAACGCAGTTATTGATGATGTGACAGAACTGTCACAAGCTGGTCGTCCAGTGCTTATAGGTACAACCTCGGTTGAGATTAGTGAGTTATTAGGAAAAATGTTAAGTATTCGTAAGATTCCACATAATGTCTTAAATGCGAAACAGCATAAAAAAGAGGCAGAAATTGTAGATGCAGCAGGTAAAACTGGACAAGTAACCATCGCCACCAATATGGCAGGACGTGGTACCGATATTAAATTATCTGATGAAGTAAAAGCAGCAGGAGGTTTAGCAATTGTTGGTACAGAGCGTCATGACTCTCGTCGTGTAGACAGACAGTTACGTGGTCGTGCGGGACGTCAAGGAGATGTTGGTAGCTCGCAGTTTTACGTATCTCTAGAAGATAATTTAATGCGTCTATTTGGTAGTGAGCGTATTGCCAAAATGATGGATAAAATGGGATTAGAGGAAGGTGAAGTGATTCAGCATTCTATGATTTCAAAATCTATTGAGCGTGCCCAGAAAAAAGTAGAAGAAAACCAATTTGGTGTTCGTAAGCGTTTACTAGAATATGATGATGTGATGAATGCCCAACGTGAAGTTGTTTACAAACGTCGTCGTCATGCCTTAGAAGGTGATCGCCTTCGTGTGGATTTAGCAAATATGATTTATGATACTTCGGAAGGGATCACAGAAGCTAATAAAGCTGCTGAAGATTTCAAGAACTTCGAGTTTGAGTTGATTAGGTACTTCTCTATGAGTTCACCGATTTCGGAAGCTGAATTTGGAAAGCTAGCCGTTCAAGATATTGCTGGCAAAGTGTATAAAGCTGCATTTGAGCACTACAGAGCAAAAATGAAACGCAACGCTGAATTAGCATTCCCAGTGATTGAGAATGTGTATTTGAATCAGCGTGATAAATACAAACGTATCGTTGTGCCTTTTACAGATGGTGTGAAGAACTTACAAGTGGTTACAGATCTTGAAAAAGCATACGAAACCAAAGGAACACAGTTAATCAACGATTTTGAAAAGAACATTTCATTAGCCATTGTAGATGACGCTTGGAAAACGCATTTACGTAAAATGGATGAGTTAAAGCAATCTGTACAATTAGCGGTTCATGAGCAAAAAGATCCTTTATTAATTTATAAATTTGAAGCGTTTGAATTGTTCAAAGAGATGATTGACCAAGTGAATAAGGATGTGATTTCATTCTTATTTAAAGGAGAATTACCTCAAGAAACTCAAAATAATATTCAAGAAGCTAAAACGCGTAAGACAGAGCATCTACAAACGCAAAAAGAGGAAATCCAAAACATGGATGAACGTGCTGCACAAAGTAGGTCTATTGGTTCTGGCGCGTCCCGTCAACAACAAGAAGTTATAGAAACCGTTGTTCGTGATAAACCAAAAATAGGACGTAATGATCGTGTGACTATTAAGCACGTGATGAGCGGTGAGAATAAAACGGTTAAGTATAAGCAAGCTGAACCTCTGATTACAAAAGGCGAGTGGGTATTGATTGAAGACTAGTCACTAAGCTACATTTGGCAACTTACTCACATGTAAAATAAGAGATTGTCGTTCAAGTAAAGACTGCTGTCACATTGAGGGTAGTCGAAATGCTTTAAAAGACAGGATTCTTAAAACATCGCAATAACATAAATAAATATTATCATTTTGCATTTAATGTGAAATTAAAAAATCTCGAACTAACGTTCGGGATTTTTGTATTGCATAGATCACTATCGTAACGTTTCGATTAATAAAAAACGACTAACTTCGTTTAGCACACTGTATTTGAAATTAAAATCATGTCTAATTAATGAATGACAATCATAAACATCAAGCAAATAAGGTATACAGCACTAGGTGTCTTTGCACTCATTTTTGGATTGATACTATTATTTACAACTTCAGATTTCTATATAAAATTGGAATATTTTAATTTTAAGAAACTAGAAATCATTTCTGTGATATCAGAAAAGAACTTCAGTAATCTACCCGAAATTTTTGATATTGGGGGAATTAAGTTAACGAAATAATAAAGTGGACAATTTTAATTCAAAATAATCAAACTCTCAAATAATGAGAAATCTAATACTATCATTATATGATTGATGCGACATTTAAATCTCGGGCAAACACGCGAATTACTGCTAAATCGAGTTATCACCTTATTGAAACAATTAGGTAATCATCAGTGGAATTCATAAAAGTTAATGGATTTTAGTAACTTTATAAATGAGAATATATTTATAACACCAAAAAAAAGATTTACTCATGAAACATAGTATAACAGCCTTTATTTTTACAGGACTATTAATATCTTGTAATTCATCAGACAAAACAAATACGCCAACTGAGAATTTCATAGAAATAGAAACTAAAGCAAAAAGCATATCAATTGATAGCGGTAAAGCATTACAATCTATTGCTACTGATGCTGATTTAATCGCCACAGCATTACTAGCTGCTCCCAAAGCAAGCAGATCTGAATCTAAAGTCATTGGATATAATATGAAAGGAGATTTTGTAACCCTTAAAGAAGGTACTAACGAATTTATTATTCTCGCAGATAATCCTAACAAAAGCGGATTTAGTGCAGCATGTTACCATAAAGATCTCGAGCCATTCATGGCAAGAGGAAGAGTATTAAAAGCAGAAGGAAAGACACCACAGGACATATTTGAAATTCGAGAAGAGGAAATGAAATCAGGTGCACTTAAAATAACTACTGGAGCAACGTTGCACATTTACTCAGGAGCAAAAACAGAATTCAACCCTGAAACCTTTAAAGTAGATGGCGCAAAACTACGTTATGTGGTCTATATGCCTTTTGCAACTTCAGCATCTACTGGTTTACCCGAAGCACCTGCAGCTTCAAATCATCCTTGGATTATGAATCCTGGAACACATCGCGCACATATTATGATTTCCCCTTTACCAGAAGAAAATAATTAGTATTCGTAATGTTTTGATTGGAGTTTTGGCTTATTAATTAGAAAGTCTTCGACTGAAAAGTAGATTAGGGTTTCATTCAGGTTTGTCATTCAATTACTTAATAATCTAAACCCTGAACTACCCTTCAGGAATTTTTTGTTTAAACAAATACACAATTAACTTCCACAATTACTACTCAAATAATTTCACAGCATTTAAAGCTTCGTTATCTTTGCAGAAGTGAAAAAGAAGATCATTATTATCGGCTCTGGAATTGGAGGATTAGGTGCTGCTGCATTGTTAGCGAAATCTGGGTATGACGTTACTGTCATTGAGAAAAACGCCAATCTTGGCGGACGTGCAAATATTTTTGAAGCTGAAGGCTACACCTTTGACATGGGACCCTCTTGGTACCTCATGCCAGATGTATTTGAGCATTACTTCAAATTACTTGATGAACCCATTTCAGATCATTTAGACTTGGTGAAGCTCTCCCCATCTTACCGCGTATTTTTTTCTAATGATGAAGAGTTACCTGTTGTTGATATTCATTCTGATTTAGAAAAAGATTTACCGCTTTTTGAGCAATTAGAACCCGGTATTACGCCTAAAATTAAAGAATACTTAAAACGTTCTGGTGAGCAATATGAAATGGCTAAGGAAACGTTCATGTATCGAAATCTCGGATTCTCATTAGATTTCTTAAAATGGGATGTGATTAAAAAAGGGATTGAACTCAATCCGTTTCAAACCATGCAGTCCTATTTAAATAAATGGTTTAAAAGCGAGCGTGTTAAAAAGATATTAGAATATACATTGGTGTTTTTAGGTTCTGATCCTGCAAAAACGCCTGCCATGTACAACATTATGAATGCCATAGATTTCAATATGGGTGTGTATTATCCTAAAGGTGGTATCTATGAGATTGTAAAAGCATTGGTCAATATAAACAAAAAGCATGGTGTTCAGTTTATGACGAATAGCCCTGTGTCAAAAATTATAGTGACAAAAAATAAAGCAACAGGTGTTCTGCTCGACAACGGAACGACTTTAGAAGCTGACCTCATTATCTCAAATGCCGATTTATGGTTTACAGAAACTCGTCTGCTCGAAAAACGCCATCAAACCTATCCTGAACGTTATTGGGAAAAGGCTGTTTTGAGTCCGAGTGCGTTTATTATGTATCTTGGTTTAGATCGAGAGTTAGAGATTTTAAGTCATCATAATTTGCGTTTTGGTGGTGATTGGAAACAAAATTTCAAGGAGTTATTTGATACGCCTCAACTTCCGGAAGATCCCAGTTATTACATTTGTAAGCCTACAGAAACGGACCCTGACTTAGCACCTCCAGGAACTGATAATTTATATGTTTTGGTGCCTATCCCTCCCGGTTTAACGCTTTCCGAAGAAGATATGAGCAGTTATCGTCAAAAGATTTTAGATCTCATGAAAACGGATTTAAAACTACCAGCTATAGAGGATTATATTGTGTATGAACGGTCGTACTGGAGCGACGATTTTAGAAGAGATTATAATGCCTATAAGGGAACAGCCTTAGGATTAGCGCATACGCTTAAACAAACACTAAAGCGCCCATTAAATTATAGTAAAAAGGTTAAAAATTTATATTATGTTGGTGCTGGCACAAGTCCTGGGATTGGGATGCCTATTTGTTTAATTTCTGCAGAACTGGTTTACAAACGTATTCAAAAGATTAAGACGCCTAAACCTTTAGAATCTTTATAGACTCCACTATAGAATTGACTTAAAAAAAAGATAGAAGAATAAAACTGCTCCTGCAGCGACATTAATGAGCGGGAAATACGTGTAATATTTGAATAGCTTTGAAACGTTATTTATACTGAGTAGAACAATTACCGTATACACGAGACCAAAGACGATTGAAATATAGCCGATATAGTAAAACCCAATAGTCGCAGAAATCACGTAGGCAATTAAACAAAACCATAAGGCACTTTTCTCGCCTAGCACAATCGCCAAAGTATTTACACCTGCTTTTTTATCTGCTTCGATATCTGGAACCGCAGAATAGGTTTGCATCCCAAAGGCCCAAATCAAGCCACCAAATACCGCTAACCATTCTATGTTTGTGTTTCCTGTGATAAAAAACCCAACAAGTGCTGGTGATACATATATTATTGCCGAAAACAAAACATCTAACGGTGGTTTACTTTTGGCCCGTATAGGCGTTGCCGAGTAGAATACTCCTGTAAATAAAAATACAATTAAGGCTAGTTTTGCTGGTCCATTTACCATAAAAAATAGAGGGAAAAAAGGAATTAATAACGAGATCATGATGTTCCATAAATTTCTATGTTTTTGTAGGGGTAACACCGATTCGTATTTTGTTTTTTTATCATTATGAATATCGGTTTGATAATCGTAAATATCATTTACACCATAAATAAAGACATTAGCTGGTACAGAAAAAAACACACCAAATGCTATTAATAGAAGGGTCGTAGTCGTGTCGTATAAAAACAAGTTCCCTGATGACATCACACCAACAAGAAACGTACCGAGCACGTACATCCAAAATCTTGGTCTAGATAAAAAAAATATTTCTTTAAACGTTAGTTTCATAGTCCTGCAAAAATAGGATGATAGAATGGTTTAAGCTAAGGATTTAAGACTTTTTGTTTACTTATTTTAATTAATTGTTAAACAAAATAAATGAACTTTTTTTGTGGTTGATGTGGAAATTAGAGGACTTGGTTGTTGGTTGGGCATTTTTCCTTATATTGAATATGAATTACCAACCATCAAACTCATGAAAAATAGTCTTGCAACCATTATAGGCTTCTTCGTAGCGTCCATAACAGTTTACATATTTGAAAC
>JAWUWM010000057.1:0-25219 GCA_034111845.1 Psychroserpens sp.
TTTAATAAGTTTAAGCTTTTAGTAAAGTCTAGTGCTAAATTAGTACTAGTTTTGAAGATCTAAAATGGCCTCGTAGTTCAACTGGATAGAATATCAGATTTCGGCTCTGACGGTTGGAGGTTCGAATCCTCTCGAGGTCACGAATAAATCAAAAAAACCTAAGCGTTAAATCAAGCTTGCTTGAATTTATAAGCTTAGGTTTTTGATTTTCAAAGCGGAGCTTAGTAGGATGTGCATAGCAAATCCTCTCAAACAAGAATTCAATTTTTTGTTAAATCAAGGGTGCTTGAATTTATAAGCTTAGGTTTTTGATTTTCAAAGCGGAGCTTTTTAGGATAAGGAGTCAAAGGTGGTTAATCCAAGAAAGGCGTATTGTTTGAGTCCTAGTTAAATCAAGCTCGTTTAAAATTATATATCGTTTTTGTTTTACATAGAAACTAAGAAGGTTCTAACGACTAAATTACTATTTTAAACCTAATAGAATTAAACTAAAATTTCCGAAGAAAAATAAAACTAAATTTTAAAAAAAAATTAATGTCAATAGACTTACAGATACTTTTATTAATTCAAAATGAAAAACTTACAGAAGGAGAGCAAGTGATCGCCAATTATTTTTTAATATTTGGTGCTGTTTTAATACTTATTTTTTTTGCAGGACGGTTGTTTTGCTTTTTTGAAATAGCTTATGTAGAGTGTGTCAATAAAAAACTATTTGTTAATCATTTGTATTTTAGAAAAAGAAAACTCACAAAAAATCAAAAGTCAATACTGAGAAATAACTTTAAATTCTATCAAAAATTATCTCTTAAAAATCAATCTTTTTTTGAGCATCGCGTATCTCAATTTATAAATAGAAAAGTGTTTATAGGCAATGATCTAGAGGTTAGTGACGAGATGAGGATTATAATATCTGGTACATTAGTAAAGTTAACCTTTGGTCTAAGGGATTATAATATTAAGTCTGTTGAGCGTATTATTTTTTATCCAGAAGCATTTTATTCGCGCACTAATAAGGCATATCATAAAGGAGAATTTAACTTAGGGTTAAAGGCATTAGTGTTTTCATGGAAAGATGTCCTACATGGTTATGAAATTGAGGATGACAATTTAAACTTAGCTATACACGAATTTACGCATGCTATTCATTTTTACTATATGAGTGTGAGGCGACGCAGTGCAAGTGCAGCTATTTTTTTAGAAGCTTTTACTGAACTCACTGATATGCTTGATAATAATCGAGAACTAAAGAATAAATTAGTGGAATCTAATTTTTTAAGGGATTATGCTTTTACAAATCAGTTTGAGTTTTTATCGGTAATTATTGAGACATTTATTGAGTCTCCTCAGATCTTTAAAACAGAATTCCCAAGTATTTATAGTAAAGTAAAAACAATGCTAGGTTTTAATTTTTCAGGTTATTAGTGCCTAGTAATTATTAAGCCAATTAAAATGTGTTTCTGTGATTTTAGCTTTTGATTCATGAATGTGTTCTACAAAATGTTTTGCTATAGAGGATAAGTTCTTAGATTTTAACCAGATTAGATTCCAATTGGTGATTAGAGGTAATCCCTTCATAGGGATAATTTGTAAATCCCCATTATTGAGTTCGTTTTTAATTCCGATGAGAGGCATAATTGAAAAACCCAAACCAGCGATTACCGCTTGTTTTAGGGCTTCATTAGATTCTAATTCCATTTTTTTATAGGTAGATATTTTGTGGGATGTGATGAAGTTTTCCATTTGTGTTCGCGTAGCAGATCCTTGTTCTCTATAAATTAATGGAAGTTTTTCAAAAACTGCTTTAGATACTGTTTCTCCCGTGTGTTTATATTGCTTTCCAACGACTAGATAGAGCTTATTTTTCATGAGAGGAATACTTTCTATTTTTAGGTGTTTCGGCAGTACAGAGACCATGGCAAGATCAACAAGGTTGTTTTCTAACGATTTCACAACTTCAAATTTGTTAGTAACATCCATACTTAAGTCTACACCTTTATGGTTATTTATGAAATCTGTTAATAGGTAGGGCATTACATATTTAGCTGTCGATACAATGGCTATTTTTAATTTCCCAGCTAACTCACCTTGAAAGGATAATGCTTTATAGTTTATGGCATTTACTTCGCTTAAAATATTCTCTGCAGCGCGCGCTATTTCTTCTCCAAACTCAGTAATATAAATTTTACGTCCAACAACTTCAAATAACGGAATTTCAAACTGATCTTGGAACTTTTTCAGTTGTATAGAAACGGCAGGTTGGGTTAAGAATAATTCTTCCGAAGCTTTTGTAACGCTTTTTAATTTAGCAACTTTATAAAAAATATCTAATTGGTGTAACGTATAGTGCATAATTTATAGTTCTGTAAAATTTATTTAATGTATAAAAATATATGATAAATAGGTGAAGATTAGGTAGAAAAAAAGGCCCAAATACTAATTCAGTATTTGGGCCTTATAATTTTATATCAATCGCTTTTAAAGCTTAAAGACTGCAGATAGCATATATTGAAAGTGATTTGAAGCATAACGCTCATCTTTGTGATTAAACGCAAATTTACTAACACCTTGAAAACTAAATCCTATGTTAGAATTTATCCAATAGATACCTCCTAAAACGAAATTAACAGATCCATTGAGTTCATCAACAGTGAAAATCCCTAAACCACTACCTACATAGAGATTTACCCAAGGAGTCTCTGGGAAGAGCTCTTCAGAGAAATAATATTTGAAATACGTATTTGTAGAGAAATAGGTAAAATCCTCTGGTACTGAGCCATTGTCAATAATAGATTCTGTTTTAAATTTATTTAAAGTAATATCCTGTTCAATACCAAAGAGTCTACTCCATTTATGTTGGATAGCTACAGCAAGGGGTTGGCTAAATTCAAATTGATCTACTCTTTTAAAAGGATTTTGAGTTCCTAAACTACCTACAGCATTGACTCCAACGCTAGCAGTCCAAGATGCAATATCTCTATATTGTGCTTTTGATTGTTGAGAAAAACTGTCAATGCTCAAAAGAGTTACTGCTACTATAAATAAAACTATCTTTTTCATATTATGATTAAATTACGCACCAAAGATATGCTTTGGTTAATTATATAGCAAATAAACGATTAAGTTATTATTTTAAAATTAAAATCAAGACTTTATTATTGAAAATATGCGTCGGTAATCTTTAATTATATCTAGTCGATAATGCTTATTTTTAGTAAAAAGGAATATTCTATTACTTATCAACATAATGAACATCGTTTTTTTTAATAGAACATCTGTAGTTTTTTTTAAAAAGGGACTTTGTATTCTTTTCAAAAAGAGTCGAGATTGAAATGTACTTAACGATAATCTATCAAAATCGTTAAAAAATAGTTTACCAATAGATGTAAAGCTTTTAACGTAGTTTAATTCAAAAAAGCTAGCGTCGGTTTTAGTTAGAGTTTTTAGAATAGTCAGAGCGTCATATAAAGAACGTATGCTCATTGCATTATAAAAATGTCCAGAATCATTAATTTGAAAATTCAAAACGGAGTGTTCTAATAGATTATGGTCAGATGGTATCGAAGTGTTGCCTATTCCTGTTTTAAGTCTTAAGAGGTCTTCTGCTCTTAATTTGGAGTTGTAGGGTTTTGTTAATACTTTGCTATGAAGTTCTACGGCGCCTATAAAATGATTAGGGATCAATCTGGGTAAATGTTTGTCGTCAAAGTATTTAGCTCTTAATGTTTGTTTAACGCTTTCGTAGCCTTCATGTATAAGTAGCTCTTGTGCTTTGTTAATTTGAGTTTTTTCTACTAAAATATCAATGTCTCCAACCATGCGTTCACCTAAGTCTTCAAAATAGTTCCCAGCCATTAAGGCTGTTCCTTTTAGTAGTGTGTAATTAATGGCGTTTTTATTAAAAATATTAGAAATGTTATCTACTTGATGTAGTAGACTATGATTACGATTTCTATTAATACGTGTAAGCTCTTCCATATAGGTTTCTAATTCTTTTGGGAGATAGCTTAATAGTTTTTTTCGAGATAGCCTACAGTAACATGTGGTCAATACTAAATGGTCGCTAGCAATGGTTACAAAGGGATCCCATTGTATCGTCGTAGAAGCTATTTTTTGTTTTAAGTCCTCCACGGAATTTTGAAAACTTAAAATATCACAAATAAGTTGTAGTGTTTCTTTATATGTCTGTTGAGTCGATCGCAAATTATTAGTTTATAATACTATTTATTGAGTAATAAATTACTATTCAAAATAGTTCTTTAAATTTACGAATAGCAAAATCATTATCACTATAAGATAGTTCAAAACATTCTATGCGACTAAGCCAATTCATGAATTTAAGAGCGTGTTCTTCATTTGGAGAGATCCACGAATCTGGAATTAAAGTTTCTAAAATTTTTTCTACGGAAATTGGAAGTAATTTAGATGATTTGGTCATATCAAATTTTACGAGTACAATTTTTTTACAAATAAAATTAGAACCAGCAGTGGGTAAGTCCTTATCTTGAGGAAGGTATTTTATATTTATTTTTTTTGGACCGTTAGTTAGGGTTTCTAAAGTGTTAAATCCAGGTATTTTTGATTCCAGAGTATCAAATGCTCCTTTTTTAATTGAAATAGCGCTAGGGTATCTGTATAAATGCGTATCCTCATACATTGGTGTAAAATCATCTGATAATAAATCAAAGCCGCTAGCCATTAAGAGTGCTGATAATGTGCTTTTTCCATTTCCAGAATCTCCAACAATCATAATAGACTCTTCTCCATTTGTTACTGTTGATGCATGAAACGTAGCAATCCAATTATTAATAAAAGTCTTATGAATAGTATTTGTTAATTCTAGAGCAAACCGCCCTTGTAGAAAATGAAAAGTTTCAGTTTTATAATGACCAATGTAGCTTTTGTTTTTATATAGGTAAAGATGGTCCTTGCTTTTAAAGATGTCAAACTCCTCATAATTAGTTGAAAATGAACTTGAGTTATGATGTGCTATTTGAGGGTGTATTATTTGCGCTATTAAAGAGGACTCAAAATTTACTTTTACAGCGGTATTCATAAACTTATAAAACTTTACGCAATTTGCTTTGGGTATAGTAATACTCTTTACAGGCTCAACATTATCTGGAATATGAGAATTTAAATCGTCAAGAAAGCTAGAAATCTCATCAAAATAATTGTCACTTTCTGTATCTCCAATGTTTAGTATTCTCTTTAATTCAATTAAAAAAAAACGGCGATTGTTGGTGCTCAAAAATAGACTGATGAGGGTCCAAATCCTATTTGAAACGATAGCGTACCTATTCGACGTTTTAAACCAAAGTAGAAAAGTATCGTCGATATTACGAATGTGCTTAGGAGCTAAATTCGTTTTCAAAAGTTAAGATGTGAGATTAATCAAAAGGATTTCCACCTGGATCAGCAGGTGAAGAGGCATGTGCCTTCTTTGGGTTAAGAATAAGAAATGTACCCATTGCAGTAAGTGCAGCGTACTTCCCCATTTTTTTTATGGCTTCTTTACGTGTGATTTGATCTTGAGGACTATTTCTTTTCATTTTAATTTTAATATAGGGTCAAAAGTAAGTAAAAATTAATGATTTAAAAATGTTATGTGCTTAATTTTAGTTACAAATTGTTTAAAAATCATTTTTAGTGAAATTTCTCACTAACTATTTGGTAATTTTGTAATATTATGATTATTAATTGTTTAGAATTGTTTTAATTACTAATATTAAATACATATATCTAAAGTCAATTTACCTTCAGTACTAGAATAATAAGATATTCTAAACTTTAGAATAGTTATTATATGGTGTTTAAATCGTATCTGTATCAATTAGCCAAGCATAAAAATTAGATCAGTACTATTCTATAAAATAAACATGTCATAAGTTTACAGTTGAAAAAAGCGCATTCTATTTAAGAACACGCTTTTAGTTTACTGTCCTTTTTTATTAGTTCATGACTATTTTTTGAGATTTTTGTTGTGTACCATTGTTTAAGGTAACAACATAAATACCAGTTTTAAACTTTGAAATATCCACTTCATTAGAGTTATTTCTGCTATCTAATATTGATGTTAAGATCATTCGACCTTGAATATCATAAATTTCAAGAGTTGTATCATTCTGAAGTGCTCCTTTTATAAATAAAGTTTTAGGAGTTTTTGTTGTATATATCTGAATGGTTTCAAACGTGTTTTCCGTAGTTGATAATAATTCCGAAGAAAACCTTAAGAAGAAACGTCCTGTTCCTGATAAGCTTGTACTAGGTGTGAATATGTAGTCTACAGTGTTTAACAGTGTAAATGTATTGCTTACTGTATCTTCTAGATATACCTCAATACCTTCTGGGATATCATTTTCTAATAGGCTAATAGTTAATTGCTCACCTTGATTAGCATTAACTCCTAAAGGAATAATAACATTATTTACAGCGTTATAGTTAACGGCTTGAATTGCTAGGTCAAGACTAGAATTGTTTTCAACTAAATGTGAATATAATGCAAAAGAATTGGCTTGACCGCCAGCTACAGCAGAATCATATCCAGCATCCATGCCTAATGTAGCATTGTTATTGAAGTAAATATCTGTTTTGTAAAGTGCATTTTCACGTGATAATTGCAGTTTCACATGTGCAAGATCATTTAAGCTATTTCGTCCTATAATGAAATCATCTGTTGTGCCAGTTCGACGTGATGCTGCATCAAAAGTAATTGTTCCACCACCTGCTTTAGAAGCTAACAAGAAACCTTGTCCTGGAGCAATTACAGCTGTTGGGTTAGCATCAGAATAAGCTTGATTCCAAATAGTAAAACCATCTGAAGCTGCACCGTCATAACCGTAAACACCAGATTGAGTTATGCTTAATTCACTATTGTTATCTGATAAGAAATCTGAAAGGCTGATATATGATGAAAATGGGTTACCAACTAAATTGAAATCATTACTAGTGCCAACTGTAATTGGAGTTGTAATTGTTGATGTTAACACATTACCTACAAATTCATATGTTGAACCTGTTGGAGTATTAGAGGCAGTTCTATAACCAATACCAGCAGTAAGAACTGAGTTGTCATCTGCAGTTGTGTAATTTACATATGCATTTGTATTATTATCAAATGGACCAAATAAGAATGAAGACACACCTCCAACAACCCCTAAAGGGATATCTGGATTTACTGTTCTAAATGATAAAAACGTTTGATTTGCATTGGTAACAGGAGCACTAATTAAGTCGTTATTACCAGTAGAAGATCCCGAATCTGCAAATTGATTGATATGAAGATTATATGTCACTTCGCCTTGAACATTATCTGAAATTAAAGAAGAGTAACTTGTAGAAACCGAAAGTAATTCTATATTTCCATTATTAACAATACTTGCATTGGTAACTAAAGATTGACCAGCAGCAATAGATGTTGTCCCAAGTGGATTAACATAGAAGTTATTAGCTTGTATATTAGATCCTATGATATATGTTCCGTCATAAACATATACATCATCTGCTCCAGTTGTTTCAGATGGAGGGTTAGGAGACCAACCATTATCAACATATAATAAACCATCAAATACACTAGTAAGTTTGAAATTATCAAATCCTGAGTATCCATTATTACCATTATTTCTAACTCTAATTTGAAGAGCAATTGTTGAAACTGTGTCTGATATATCTATTGAAGTTGTACCTTCATCTGTATCTATAGCTCCATTTCCATCTAAAAGAAAAACAATTGGCTGATTAACGCCATCTAATATTAATCTGTACTGTGCATCATCACTATTATTTACATAACCATGAACGTCCCAATCAAAAGACAATGTAACATCGTTATAATTACTTATATCAATAGGATCTAATGATAAGGTCGCAAAACCCGTTGTGCCATTAACACCTTCATCATTTAAATCGTTTTCACCAAATATATTGTTTGAAAATTGAACGTTATCTAATGGAGATGCACTGGCAATATCAATAATCCCATAATAACCATCTGTTCCCCATCCATTATCAAATAATGTAACATTACTAGCGTATGTCCATTCTGGAATCGCACCATCAAAATCTTGTTCTACAATTGTAAGTAATGGGCCTGAAATATCAAATGGTGTACTTCCAGCAGCAATTAAGCCTCCTCCAAATGCAAATAGTGATGTTGCTGTCTCTTTTTCAGAAAAAGTAATTGTGTTTAAAATAGAAACACCATTTGTGATTGGGTAATTAATGGATCCAGGTTCTAATGAGCCGCCAGAAAGTATAGAGATTATACTATTAAAATCTAAATCTAAATTTGTATTACCATCAATAGCGTTAATTGTTGGAGATGGGTTCATAATTTCAAATTGAAAAGAGTTTACAGGTTCTTGATTAAAAGCTAGTGTTGTAGCTACAACTTCAATTCTATTATCATCACCAATAATTGGTGTTTGCGCACCACCTGCATCAAATGCATTAAAAGTAGAGCCCAATAGAGCATCTGGCGAAGCAGAACTTATTGTGAGTTGAATTTGATCATTATCTGTAACTATTGAATTGAAAGTCGCGTAGATATCAAAAGTCTTTGAATCATCATCTGGAGCAGAAATTCCTGAAATTGCAGTAAAAGAAGTGTTGTCAGTTACTGTAGTTACTTCAGAAACATTTGTGCTACCATCAAAAATTGCAAGTGCAGTAATGTTAGCGCTATTAGTAATTCCAAATTCTATGTCTGTTAATATTGTAGGTACAGCGTCAGTATCTGTTACATCATTTCCGCCATCTTGAATTGTGAATTCACCTATTTTTAAAGCGTTTGTAGTTGTTAATCCAGATACTGAATTGTATGTTGTGTAATCTATATTATCTGTAGGATCAAAACTTGTAGAAATAATATTTGACTCTGTGTCATTTATAGCGGTTGTCGTGATGATTCCATTCATTCTTAGTCCAGGAGTTGCAATTCCAAAATCTGATAAGGCAGCTCTGCCAGCAATTCTAAACCAGGCATTATTGGTGAGTGAATTCCAAGCATATATTCTAAATGTGATTGTTCCAGCTGTTCCAGAAACAATACTTAAACCACTAAAATTATAATTAGAAGCAGTATCTGTAGTAGTTTGTACAGTAGTAACAGCAATACCTGCTGTTGCAAAGTTATCTAAACTGTAAAAGACTTGCCAGTTAGCTGGTCCATTAGCATTTCTTCTATTTCTAGTATCAAACTCATTAATCTCTATGCTGTTAGATGCACTAGCACTTAAAGACCATTGTATATATTCATTGTTGGTAGCAGCATCAGCTTGTGTAGTTGCATTCCATTGACTTGCAGTGAAGTTTGTACTACCTGTTGCTAGTATAATACCAGAACCTCGTTCAAATCCTGATGAAGAAATCTCTGGAGTATTTCCAGTTGCGGTTGGACCAATAATATTTGCTCGATCAACCGTAACTATTGGAGCTTGGCTAAAACTAATAGCGACTATTAAAAACGCTGTTAGTGATAAGTAAATGTTTTTCATAACGTTATGTGTTTGATTCCTAAATTTTAATCAACTTTAAATTCGTAAATATAGGCGCACAAAAATAGTAAAAGAAACGAGCAGTAACAAGTCAAAATAACTTTTTTACAGATAGATAGAAAAATATATTATAGTATAACTTATACATGTAAGATAAATTGACTGATAAATAGTTTAAAATTTGTTGAAGAACTGCTTTTATTTGAACTAGTATTTTAAGGTGTAGCAGAATAAACGCCTCATTTATACATCATGATTAATCTGAAATAATACCTTGTGTCTTAGATTGAGTAGGGCTGTGAAAATGAAATTTTTTATTTTGAAATTGTTGTTCTTTTGAAATGCATAACAAAGAGCATTCTGCTTTATGGTACATATAAAGTATGGTCATGTCAACGTATAGCTTTAGTAATAATAGTGAATTATTTTCAAATCCCCTTTTATGATACTTAGTTTATATCTAAGATTAGTTTTATCAAGACATTGAAACAGTAGCTTTATTTGTTTTGTTAGATTGAGTTAGGTGGTTAATTAATTTTCTCTTGTTGATGTTTTGATATCTGCAATTAAGATTTTTTTCAAATGAATTACTGTATTCGTAATAATGTCATTAGTTTTGTAAGCAAATAAAAATTACACAAAATAAATCTTAGCCCAAACGGATATTGTGAAAAAAAACAACAGGATATTGATTTGGAATACTATAAGTTATAGGGTCGAGTTATTTGAATATTTCGAAATACAAGTTAAAAGATGCAAAATATAAAAAATATCTGCTGTATTGGAGCAGGTTATGTTGGTGGTCCAACAATGGCTGTAATTGCTCAAAAGTGTCCCCATATTAATGTGACTGTTGTTGATATTAACGAGGAGAGAATACAAGCATGGAATCATTCAGACGTCAATAAGATACCTATTTATGAGCCTGGATTAGCAGAGGTCGTAAAGGAGTCACGAGGTAGAAATCTATTCTTTTCTACAGATGTGGATGCAGCCATAGAAAAAGCAGAACTAATATTTATCTCTGTAAATACCCCTACAAAAACGTACGGTATCGGTAAAGGTATGGCTGCAGATTTAAAATATATAGAACTTTGTGCACGACAAATAGCTCGTGTTGCAATGACTGATAAAATTGTTGTCGAAAAATCGACGCTACCAGTTAGGACAGCGAGCGCTCTAAAACGTATTTTAGAAAATACTGGCAACGGTGTAAAGTTTCAAATACTATCAAATCCCGAATTCCTTGCAGAAGGAACTGCTGTCGCCGACTTAATGGCTCCAGATCGTGTTTTAATAGGTGGAGACGTAGCAACAGAAGAGGGTAAGGAGGCTATTCAGACGTTGGTTGATGTCTACTCCAATTGGGTAAATAAAGACCGTATATTAACCACAAATGTGTGGTCATCTGAATTATCAAAACTCACGGCTAACGCCTTTCTTGCACAACGGGTTTCAAGTATTAATGCTATGAGTGAACTTTGTGAGAAAACTGGTGCCGATGTTAACGAGGTGGCACGTGCTATAGGAATGGATTCTCGTATTGGCTCTAAATTTTTGAAAGCATCTGTAGGTTTTGGAGGTTCTTGTTTTCAAAAAGACATTCTTAATTTGGTTTATATCTCAAAATCATTGGGATTAAACGAAGTTGCAGATTATTGGGAGCAGGTCATTATTATGAATGATCATCAAAAGAAACGCTTTGCTACTAATATTGTGAAAACACTATTTAATACGGTTTCTGGCAAAAAGATCACATTTTTAGGTTGGGCCTTTAAGAAAGACACCAATGATACACGAGAATCGGCAGCTATACATGTTGCAGATTTTTTGCTTAAAGAACATGCCGAAATAGTAGTGTATGACCCTAAAGTGACTGAAACTCAAATCTACAAGGATTTGGATTATTTAGAGGGTAATGATTTGGAGACCATAAAAAAATTATTAACAGTTGAAACTGATCCCTATAAAGCTTGTGAAAATTCTCATGCTATTGCTGTATTGACCGAGTGGGACGAGTTTAAGTCTTATAATTGGCAGTCTATTTATGACAGTATGTTAAAGCCTGCTTCTGTTTTTGACGGACGAAATATTTTAGATTTAGAGGCATTGACTAACATTGGTTTTGAAGTTGATGGTATAGGGAAACCATCATCAAACGCATTGCTGTATAGTTAGATTTCAAATTTAAAACAATGATCTGTAGTCGGGGTTTTTGAAAATAATTAAAAACAGCGCAATCAGTATTTACGGTTATGATGCCACGAAATGTAGACTGAAGTAAAGAGGACTATTAAAATGATATTTAGATATGAGTAAAACAATCTTAGTAACTGGTGCTGCTGGGTTTATAGGTTTTCATCTCGCTAAAACCTTATTGCATCTTGGTTATAGTGTTATTGGTATTGATAACATTAATGATTACTACGATGTTAATTTGAAATATGCCAGATTAGAAGAATTGGGAATTGAAAGAAATGATGCCCAAAAGTCTCTTAAACTATGTATTAGTACAACCTTTTCTGATAAGATGCGATTTGTTAAAATGAATTTAGAAGATCGTGAGGCGCTACCCGAATTGTTCAAAAATCAAAAAATAGATATCGTCTGTAATTTAGCAGCCCAAGCCGGTGTTCGGTATTCTATTGAAAACCCCGAGCTTTACGTGGATAGTAATGTTACCGGATTTTTAAATGTTTTAGAGTGTTGCCGAAATTTCAAAGTTAATAAGTTGGTGTTTGCAAGCAGTTCTAGTGTTTATGGAAACAGTGATGATGTACCATTTAAAGAGTCTCAAAACGTAGATTATCCCATTAGTTTATACGCAGCAACAAAAAAGTCAAATGAATTAATGGCCTATTGTTATAGCCATTTGTATGGCTTTGAAACTATAGGTCTGCGGTTTTTTACGGTGTACGGTCCATGGGGAAGACCAGACATGGCTATGTTTTTATTTACCAATGCGATTGTAAATGATAAGCCCATACAGGTGTTTAATAACGGGGACCTATCAAGAGATTTTACCTATATCGATGATATTGTTTCTGGTATTGTAGCAACATTAACTGAGGAGTCTACTAATCCATCAACTTATAAACTGTATAATATTGGCAATAGTCAACCTGTTCAATTACTAAGTTATATTGAAGAAATAGAGAAGTCACTAGATAAAAAAGCGATCAAAAATATGATGCCTATGCAAGCAGGTGATGTGAAGCAAACCTATGCCGATGTAAGTAAACTTAAAGATGATTATAATTACCAACCCAACACACCAATTGGAAAAGGTATTGGAGCCTTTGTTGCTTGGTTTAAATCCTATTATGAAATTTCAAACAATTCTAACCAAAGTTAAAATAATTAACTTTGAGATACTTCCTGTAAACTCAAGATTTCGTGTGTTTTGTAAAATATTAAGGTAACTTGGATTATGTGAAAGTTATTTGACTTTTTCAGTATAAATATGGTGCAGAAACTTGTTATGGGAGTTGTTTGTGTACTTTTTAAAAACTTCAACGTTTATTAGATAGGATATCATATTTAAAATATATTTGCCCTGTCTAAAAAACAACTTATATATTAATCGCTTGCCAAACAACTTATAATGGAGCAAAAAACATTAAAGAAGCAGGTGGTCTCAGGATTGGCGTGGCGAGGTAGCACCGATGTTATACAGCAAGTTCTCCAAATTGTGTTCACTATAATTTTAGCATGATTGTTACTCAAGGTTTGCATAAACATTGGAGTGGAACCCTTCTGCTGGTCAAGTTATATGTGAACACTCAGGTTTTGAAGCGTTTGACTGGAGTACAAAAGAAAGAGTGTTGTGTAATAGGGAAGAATTACTTAATAATCGGTTTTTAGTGAGAAAGTAGTTATTAAAAACAGTGTTAATGGTTTTTTAAATTTATTTTGCTAAGTAGTTAAGAGTTTATATAATAATTTATTCGCTTGGTGCTCCTTAAATTTAGAATATATTTGCTTCATTAAAATGACTCAAAACTGCATTCTTTCTTAAAAATTGTTACAATAGAAGACGCGAAACTCTAAGATTTTAGAAAACGAGAATATTATTGAAACTATCATCATTGTAAAAAAAATCAGTATAAAATATACTTTAAATGTTATTTAATTCCATTGCATTTTTAATATTTTTACCAATAGTTTTTCTACTGTATTGGTGCGTATTTAATAAAAATTTAAAATTCCAGAATCTATATCTTCTAATTATCAGTTATATTTTTTACGGCTGGTGGGACTGGAGGTTTCTAATGTTAATAGCTTTTAGTTCGTTATTAGATTTCTTAATTGGCTTATCGTTAAAAAAAGAGAAAAACGTCACTAATAGAAAACTACTTTTAGCTTTGAGTTTAATAGTAAATTTAGGCTTTCTTGGCTGTTTTAAGTATTACAATTTTTTTATAGAAAATTTGATAGTTGCAATGGATTCAATAGGGGTGAATGCAAACCTCTATTCTTTACAAATCATTTTACCCGTAGGAATTAGTTTTTATACATTTCAGACGCTTAGTTATACTATAGATATTTATCGTAATCGTTTAGAACCTACAAAAAGCTGGATACAATTTTTCGCTTATGTAAGTTTTTTTCCACAGCTAGTAGCAGGTCCTATAGAGCGAGCATCTAGCTTGTTACCACAGTTTTATAAAGCTAGAGTTTTTAATTATAAAAATGCTGTCGCAGGTAGTAAGCAGATTCTTTGGGGTTTTTTTAAGAAGATAGTTTTAGCAGATTCAGCAGCAGTATTTGTTAATCAAATCTTTGATAACAGTGCAGATTTAAATGGGTCTACACTATTGATTGGTTTGATCTTTTTTGCATTTCAAATTTATGGTGATTTTTCAGGATATTCTGATATAGCTATAGGTACTGCAAGATTGTTTGGCTTCAATTTAATGCAGAATTTTGCATACCCATATTTTTCAAGGGACATAGCAGAGTTTTGGAGACGTTGGCATATCTCTCTTTCTACTTGGTTTAGAGATTATTTATATATTCCTCTTGGTGGAAGTAAAGGAGGACTCACAGCAAAAATTAGAAATACATTTATAATTTTTATTGTTAGCGGTTTTTGGCATGGAGCTAATTGGACCTTTATTGTTTGGGGGTTTTTGAATGCGCTGTTTTTTATTCCCCTATTGATAAGTGGAAATAACAGGAATCATCTAGAGATTATTGCCCATAACAAGACTTTTCCAAATGTTATAGAGATTTTTAAAGTGTTATTAACTTTTGGGATGATCACTTTAACTTGGGCATTTTTTAGGGCATCTAATTTAACTCATGCATTTTCATATTTAAATGAAATATTTAGTCCTTCTTTATTTGAAGCACCTACAGTGTTTTCTCTAAAAGTAGTATTGGCTATTATAATAGTAACTGTACTCGAGTATATAAATCGTAGAAAGAAATTTGGACTCGACTTTCTAAATATAAGTAGGTTTAAAAAATATTCACTTTATTATTTTTTAATGGGATTAATAATTTATTATGCTATTGAATTTAAGCAACAAGGATTTATATATTTTCAATTTTAATTAATATGAAGCACTATATAAAAAAGGTTATCATTTTTTTAATACCTGTAATAATCATGTTGTTTATTCCTTCTTGGGTTTTATACAAATCTGGTGAGGCTTTTAATGATATTGATACTACTATTTATTCTAAAACAGAAAAGCCTTATGTTTTAGGCTATGCGTATAATGGTAAGGGGGTAAATTATGAATATTTTAAATTTACGAAAACTGTAGACCTTAAACCTGAAATATTAGTTTTAGGTTCTTCAAGAGTTTTGCAGTTTCGTGACTGTATGTTTAAGGGGCGTTTTTATAACGCAGGATTTACAGTAGGTACTATTGATGATTATTTGACTTTTTTAAAGCTTTTACCTGATGATTATCAGCCAGAGTTGCTTCTACTAGGATTTGATCAATGGATGTTTAATGAAGAGTATTACAATAGTAAGCAAGCATATTCCAGTAGTATGTATACTTTAAATAAAAGCTTAGAAGTTGATAATGGGTTTTTAAATCTTTTGAAGGTGTATGAAGGCCTATATAATGGTAAAATTAACTACAAGAATATCAAAAAAAGGTCTGATACAATTTATCTTGGCTTAAATGCTGTAATAAATAAGAAAGGATTTAGAAAAGATGGTAGTTTTGATTATGGGGTTAATCATAAATACTTCAGTGATTTTAAAACTGTTGATGCTTTTTTTCTACGTGAGAAAAAATGGATAGAAAATGATAAGAAATATTTTATTCATGGAGAAGAAATTAACCATGTAGCCATTAGAAAATACGAAGAATTATTAGTGTATTGTAACAATAAAAATATAAAGTTGGTTTCTTTTTTACCACCTTTGCCAAATACTGTTAATTCTTACATGGAACAATCAGGGAATTATGATTATATCAGTAAAATAAGTTCTAATTTAGTACCATTATCAAAAAAGTATAATTCAGAATTTTATGATTTCACTAGTGTGAAAAATCTCGAAGATGATACTCAATATATAGATGGACATCATGGAAATGAAATTATTTATAATCAAATTTTAAAAGTTATATCCAAATCTAACCCAGAGAGTAAAATAAATGGCTTCTTTAATTCATCAAATAATTAACCTTTGAAGGCTAAACAGGATATAAAAGCAGGTTTTAAATGGTCTTTTGTAGGTTTTGTATTCCAGAAGGGACTTACCTTGGTTACAGGAATAATTCTTGCTAGATTATTGTCTCCAGAAGAATTTGGTCTTTTAGGTATGGCAAATGTGTTTTTAGCACTTTTTCAGGTTCTGGTTGAAAGTGGATTTGGGTATACTATAGTTAGAGCAAAAGAACTAAGTGAAAAGCTGATTAATACTTCATTGGTTTTGAATGTTTTAATTGCTTGTGTGATGTTTATCTTATTCTATGCATTTGCTCCAATTATTTCAGGGTTCTTTAACGCTCCAGATCTAATCCCAGTAATAGAACTACTTTCTGTAATAATTATAATTAACGCATTTAGAATTGTTCCTCTCAATATTAATGTTAGAGATCTGAAATTTAAAGAACGTGCAAAAATAGATGTCATCTCCAATATTATTGGTGGAGCAGTAGGTATTACACTAGCACTTTTAGGTTACGGAGTATCGAGTTTAGTTTGGCAAATGATAGTTAGTAGTTTGGTTACAACTTTTGCCCATAACTATATTGCCAAAATAAAATATAAATTTCAAATAGATAAGGAGCAAGTAAGAGTCATTTGGAAAACAAGTCATAGAATACTATTCAATCAAATTCTATCGACTATTTTTAATAATCTTAACAAAATCGTTATTGGTAAGTATTTTTCTGCAGGAGATTTAGGGTTCTTTTCTAGAGCACAAAGTTTTCAGAAATTAGTTCAAAATTCTACAGTGCAGATGACTCAAAGGGCAATATTTCCAGTATTTGCAAAAATTGAGTCTAAAAAAGAGACACTAGTCTTAACAAGACAAACTATCAGTAAATTAGCTATAATTGCAATGCCAATAATATTACTACTAGGTGCAATAGCAGATAATTTGATAATTGTTTTGCTAACTGATAAATGGTCGCAATCTATAGAGTATTTAGTTTTACTATCTATTTTAAGTTGTGTTTTTGTGCCACAGATGGTGTACATAAATGTTTTAAAAGCCAATGACGACAAGCTGTTTTTTAAATCAGAATTAATCTCTAAAATAATTAGATTTACTCTTTTGATTGTTTCCATTCCATTTGGAATTAAAGCAATTATTTTAGGCCAAATAATTCAAGTTATTATTGTTAATTTTATAAGTGGTCGTTTTATAAATAAATTATTAGAAGATTATTCGATTAAAAAACAAATTTCAGATTTTTTGAAGCCATTAATCTTTGCGTTAGTTATTGCGTTATCAGTATTTTCAATTGGTTATTTTTTGAATACAGAAAAACTTGTTGAGCTAGTTCTTCAATTATTAGTTTTTGGGATTCTGTTTATTTTTCATTGCAGATTACAAGGCGTAAATTTGTTTAACTTTTTCAAATAACAAAATAGGTATGGGAATAACTATAGACAGGTTGATCAGAAAGATTAAAAAAAAGATAATAAGTAAAAAATTTGAACGAGTAAAAAATAAAGATTTTACTATTATCTGTAACAACTGTTGGGCAGGACATATTTATCAAAAGTTAGAAATACCTTATTATACACCTACAGTTGGTTTGTTTTTCTACATGCCTTGTTATATTTTGTTTTTAGAAAATTTAGATTTTTATTTAGAGAAAGAATTGTTTTTTGTAGAAAAATCAAAGTATGACATTGCCAATAATAAAAGAAAATCTGATTGGTATCCTATTGCTAAATTAGATGACATTGAAATACATTTTCTACATTATAAAACTAATGAAGAAGCTTTAACAAAATGGAATAATAGAAAAGCGAGAATAAATAAATCTAACTTTTTAGTAGTTGGTTCTGAGAGAGATTTATGTGATGAATCAATTATAAGACGGTTTCAAAAACTTCCATTTAAAAACAAAGTGTTTTTTACTGCAAATAAATATGATGATAATACCTCTTTAGTTCATGTTAAGGATTATGAGAAGCAAGGTTTTATTGGAGATATTTATGCAGAAAACGACTTAATTCACAAGTATTTTAACATCTTTAAATGGTTGAATCAAGCAAAAAAACAATAGTAGTTTTAATTAGACAATTGCCAGATAAAAGTGGTGGTGTTCAAAAGGGAGTGTTTCAATTGTACGCTGCTCTCAGAGATAAAGGGTTTGTCATTGAATTTATTTTAGATTCAGATGATCATGAAACAATAATCTATGACGGGTTCAAAGTTCATAAGGTAAAGTTCCCTCCTGTTTACAATTATCTATTTTCCAAAAAATATTTTCAAAATATTCAATTGAAAAAGCAAATTATAAGCTTGTTTGAGTCTGAATACCTTAAGAGAAAATTTGTTTTAGTAGCGCATTGGGCACCAGACTTTCTATTGCTTTCGTATTTGGGTCATAAATATAATGTTAAGACTGTTTTTTCTTTCCATGGACCGTATCATACAAGAAAGTTCATGCAATTATTTAACCGAAAACAGTTTTGGCTAAAAAGTCAAAAAAATAAATTAACAGGAATAGATAAGTTTGTTTTTATAAGTCGAACATTATACAGTGATATGATTGATTCCGGTTGTATTATAAAATCAAAAGCCTTGACTATTATCAACGGAATTTATATAAAACCAACAGTCGAAGACGTAAACAATGATGTCATAAAATTCGTTGTTGTCTCAAGGTTAGTTAAAAATAAAAATATTGATGAGGTGATTCTTGCTTTAAATTTATTTAAAAAAAGAGGTGTTGATTTTATATGTGATATTTTTGGTGATGGTGAACAAGACCATAATTTGAGAATTTTAATAGGTGAAACTGGTTTAGAAAAACATGTTTTTCTAAAGGGGTTTAGCCCACAAATAGATGAATCTCTCTACATGTACGATCTCTTTATTTCTGCTTCATTGTTTGAAGGTATGCCAAGAAGTCCATTGGAGGCTATAAATAATAATGTTATTCCTATTTTAAGTGATATTCCTACTCATCGTGAAATACTACCTGATAACTTAAATCTGTTTTTTGATTTGAACACTACTAATTCCCTAGTAAGTAAGATTGATGAAATAATCAATTTGTCTAAAATTGATAAAGAGATAATCAAAAATTGTTTGAGAGAAAACCTAATAAGTAAATATGATGTTAATTTTAGATTTAAAAAATTTCAAGAATTGTTTGAATCGTTAATGAAAGAAGTCTAATTTGATTTTTTTGAAACCAATTTGTAACAGTTTAAATGATTTTATTTTATTATTTATTTATTTAATAAATAGTTGTTGCATCTTTGTACTCATTAAAGTATAGCCATCTATATATCTTTGCTGCTTAATTCCCTAAAGGTTTAATTAATCAGCTTAATGTTGCTATTAAAAAAATCATATCTTATAGATTTAACAATATTATTTAAATGAAAATAGCCTATATATTTACACAATTTCCTTCAGGTCAAGTTTCTAATAGCACAAGAGTTTTTGCAATGCTCGAAAGAGGTCATAAGGTAACAGTATATGCTAATTCTAAGAGTAAATCAATACTGTATAAAGATGAACTGGAAAGATTTTCAGACGATTTGAAAATTGTTTACATTAATAAGCCTCCATTGCAAATGTTGCAAGTGATGTTTAAAGATTTTATTAAAAACCCATTATCATTTATAAAAACACTAATTAAAGTTTCTAATAAAAAAATCTTCTACCAACATCATACAAAGCGTATTATGGGAGGTGGTGGAAAAAATAATAATCTATTAGTAACAAAAAAGAAATCAAAAATTGTAACGTCTTATTTTAGGTACAGAGCAATACGTGATAATGATTTTGATTTAATTATTTCATTTTTTGGTACAATCGGTAATAATTATCTATTTACCAAAAGTTTATATCCAAACTCAATATATATGACATATTTTGTTGGGTTTGATTATTCATCACAGGTTTATAGAACTGGGGATGTAGATTTTTATAAAGATTTATTTCACGAGTGCGACTATATATGTGCTAAAAGTAATTTTTCAAAGCAAACGCTAGTTGGTTTAGGATGTGATGAAGATAAAATCGTTATAGATTATAACGGCATTGATATTAAAAAATTCTCATCAAAAACGTATGAATCAGAATTAAAAACGTTAAAATTTATTATTGTATCAAGGCTAGAAAAGAAAAAGTGTCATCTTCTTATTTTAAAAGCTTTTCAAAATGTTTTAGAATCTTTTGATAATTTTGAGTTCACTATTGTTGGAGATGGGCCAGAGCGTCAAAAATTAGAAGATTATATTTCTAAAGATAAAAATTTAGTAGATCGAGTTTCTTTAGTAGGTCTCAAAACACAGTCAGAAATAAAAGAACTATTGCAATTAAACCATATTTTTATTCATCCAAGTTCATCGTCTTTATTAAATGGCTCAATGGAAGACACACCCACTGCGATATTAGAAGCCATGGCTATCGGCTTACCTATAATAAGTACTTACCATGCTGGTATTCCTGATTTAGTTGTTGATGATTATAATGGTAAATTAGTTCCAGAAAGAAATTTGAAACTTTTAGAAAAAGCAATCACTACATTTTTTAAAGATAAATCTTTAGTTAGTGAATTTGGTAAGAATTCTAGATTACTAGTTGAAGAGAAGTTCGATTCAAGAAAAAATGCTATGAAGAATGAAGATTTTTACAAATCAATACTATTAAATCATGATTAAGACTATTAAGAATATAATAAAAAACTATAAAAGAAGAATTGAATTACCTATAGATTATGCTCGAAGAATAGGTGTTAATCTAGGTGAAAATGTTATGTTGTCTACCAAACATTTTCCTACGGAACCTTATTTGATCACTATTGGTGATAATTGTAGAATAGCAAAGAACGTTAGATTTTTTACTCATGGAGGAGCTTGGACCTTACGTTATATATATGATGATAAAGATTTAGATTTTTTTGGTAAAATAGAAATAGGTAATAATTCATATATTGGTGAGTCTGCTATGATTATGCCAGGTGTTAAAATAGGAAATAATTGTATGGTAGCAGCAGGTAGTGTCATTACTAAAAGTGTTTCTGATAATACAGTGGTTGGAGGTAATCCAGCAAGAGCTATTGGAAATATTAATGATACATATAAAGGCATCAAAAAGTTTGATGTATTGACAAAAAAAATGAATGATTTAGAGAAGAAAAATTTTCTTTTGAATCTTGATGAAGACAGATTCGTATCTAAGCCCTTCCTAAAATAAAAAAAATGAAGAGTTTTTGGGGATTTATATATTATTTGTTTGCTCGTCACCTGCCTCATTATACGATGTTTTACGCATTAGGTTTGTACAAGTTTAGGTATTTTGTTGCAAAAAAAATGATGCTGAAGTGTGGAATGCGTAATAAAATTGGACAAGGCGCAATGATTGGGTCTGGAAAAAATATTACAATGGGTTCAGATTCCAGTATTGGTAAAAACTGTGTTGTAAGTCATGCCAATATAGGTGATAATGTAATGATGGGTGAAGGTCTAGTGTTTTATGCAGCTAATCATAAATTTGAAGACATTGACAGGCCAATGTCATTACAAGGTATGGAGCCTCCACGAATGATTTTAATAGAAGATGATGTTTGGTTGGGCGCATTTTCAATTATATTACCATCTTGCAATACTATTGGCAAAGGTGCAATTGTTGCAGCAGGATCAGTAGTTACTAAAAATGTACCTCCTTATGCAATTGTTGGTGGTAATCCAGCTAAAGTATTAAAGTATAGAAATGAATAAATTAAGAAGCACATTTTGTTTTGTTCAATTATATCATATTGTAGAACGTGGAGGAGGCGCTGAAGTTCAAGCCAATTATTTAGCAACAGAGTTGTCAAAACGAGGTCATGATGTGCATTATATATGTAGAACTTTAGATTAAAATAAAATTTTTTCTCAATCAATTGTTAATGATGTTGTAGTTCATTGGTTACCTAATAAAAGTGAACTTAATTTAAAGAATCTGAAATCTATTTATTCTTTAATTCTTAAAATTGAACCAAATTATGTTATTGAGAGAATGTCTTCTACTTATGGCATATCAATAGTCTTTGCTAAACTGAAGAAAAATATAGATTATATCTGGATATGTACAGATAATTTGTCTCCTAATAGGTTTAAGTCTGTGAGAAATGCCAAAACGAAATTAAGTGCTCTAAAGTTTCTGATATTTCTACCCAAATTTATTTTGAGTGATTTTTTAAGAATAATCTCTATAAAAAAATCTGATGTTGCTTTTTCGCAAAATCAGATTCAAAAAACACTGATTCAAAACACATTTAATAAGCCTTCTCATAAGATGATTTCAGGTCATCCGTTATCAAATAATAAGACTTCAATTTCACAACGATTTGATAACAAAACCATTTTATGGTGCGCTAATTTTGGTGCGCACAAACGGCCAGAACTCTTTATAGAGCTAGCTTCTAAGATGTTAAATACAGATTTTAAATTTGTTATGGTTGGTGGTCATAGTGATAAAAACTATGTACAACAAATACTGGCTAATCAACCACAAAATTTAGTTACAACGGGTCAACTAAGTTTTGATGAATCTTTACGTTATTTTGAGAGCGCAACATTATTAGTAAATACTTCAATTTCAGAAGGTTTTTCAAATACCTATATTCAGGCTTGGTTAAGAGGTATTCCAACAATAGTGTTTGGAGCTGACACAGATAGTATTATTGAAACCAACCAAGTTGGCTGTAACATTACACAAGTTGATGAGGCAGTAAAAAACATTGGTGATTTGTTTAAAAACCAAAATAAATATAAAGAATTGTCTACAAATGCATACAATTATGCAATAGAGAATCACAGTATTAAAAAAATGACAGACAATTTTTTAAAAGCCATTTCATCTAAATGAAAATTCTACATTGTATAAATAGCCCACACATTGGAGGGATTGAGCGTTTGGTCATCGAACTTGTTATAGAACAAAAAAAGAAAGGCATTGATGTTACTATAATGTTAGATACCCGAAAAGGACAATACTTAGATTATTTGTTATCTCAAAATATCCCTATTCTAGATTCTGGCATTAATGGAGGATTTGATACGAGTATAGTAACCTATAAAAAACTAAAGCAGGCATTTAATGCGTTTCAAATTGTTCATCTTCATAGTTTTTCTCCAATAAGAACGATAGCAGCTAAAGCTTCAATTGCAAAAATTGTTTACACTATTCATGGGCTTTCCAAAGGCTTTAGAAAAGAGAATAAAATAAAAACAGTTATACGAGAACATATTAAAACGCATTATTTGAATCGTATGGATGTTTTAGTGGCTAATTCTAGATATACTCTAAATTTAGCAAACAAAGATTACGGCTTGAAGAACACAACTAAGCTGGTCATTTTGAACGGAATTAAATTAGCTAATGACACAGAAATTTATAACAAAGAATCACAATCATTTAACATAGGTTTAGTGTCTAGATTTACTCCAAGAAAAAGAGTAGATCGACTCGTTCAAGCTTTTAAATTGTTTTTAGATAAAGGAGGTAAAGGCAAACTTATTTTAGTAGGAGATGGTTCTACTTTTGATAGTGTTACTGAACTTATTACTCAATTAAAAATAGAAAGTCATGTTGATGTTGTAGGATATCAATCCAATGTTGAGGATTATTATAAAACCTTTGATGTTTGTGTGTTTCCTTCACAGGATGAACCTTTTGGTTTGGTTGCAGTTGAAGCGTATCTCTACGGAAAACCCGTTCTAGCATTTGAAAATTCAGGAGGACTAAAAGAAGTTGTTGCGCCATTAGAACCTGAAAATATAATAAAGACTGAAGCAGAATTAGCAGAGCGAATGATTTGGTTCTATGAACATAAAGAGCAAATTAAACTTGATACAGATAAAAGGAAAGCTTATGCTCAAGATAATTTTTCGATAGAACGTATGGAGAGAGACTATTATGACGTTTACAAAAATTTAATATCATGAAAATTCTTTGGCTAGCCCCAAATTTTAATCACTATAAAGCACGGTTTTTGAATCATTTAGCTCAAGAAAATGATGTAGATCTTACTATTTTGTCAGGAACAGGTCGCTCACAAATGGGAGATCAAGAAATTGAGGCAAACTGGAGTTTTGAAAATATCAAGCTCAATGTATTAAAAAAGGATTTTGGGAAATCAAAAGCCGTAAGAAGTCAACTTAAATTATTGTTTCCAAATTTTGATTGGATTTTGATTCCTGCTGAAAAAAAGAATCTACCACTATTCTTATATGCGATGAAGTTAAGAAAGCATTACCTCTCAACTTACTTGTTTTCTTATAATCATGCTCAACTCAAATCTAAAAATGGATTATATGGGTTTTTAGATTTTAAGCTTTCTAAATTTTTTAATAATAATTTAGATCGTGTCATTTATTATACTCAAGAAGCATCTAAAGTAGCTGTGCGTAATAACCTAGTTCATACTAATAAAGCTTATTGGGCAAATAATACAATAGATAATGAAGAGGTGAATAAATTTTACACGTTTGAATTACCTCAAAAAAACGATGTAAGCTTACTCTTTATAGGTCGCTTAATTCCTTCAAAACGTATTGCCGACTTAATTAATTATTATAAATTAATAAAGCAAAAACTTCCTCATCTAAAATTAGAAATTATAGGAGATGGTCCTGATAATTATATGGTTCAAGATGTAATAGATAAAGATTTAGATATTATTTGGCATGGAACTTTAGTTGACGAAGAAGACATTGCACCAATTATGAAGCGAGCATCAGCAGTCTTTGTTCCTGGACTTTCGGGTTTATCTATAAACCATGCGTTTGCTTATGGGAGACCTTATATTACTCTAGAAGCTGATAAGCATGGTCCCGAAATTAGTTACTTAGAACATGGAGTTAATGGCCTTATTTTAAAAGATAATGTGGAAGAAAATATCAATGTGTTAACTAGTATATTAAAGGATAGGGAGAAATTAATTGAGTTTTGTGAGAATGCAAAAACTAAAGGCACAATGCTTTCTGTTCAAAACTGGGTAAATCAAATAAAGTCAAGTTTGCTTCATGAGTCATAAAAAAGAAAAAATACTGTTTATTGGTCCAACTCC
>JAWUWM010000058.1:0-27925 GCA_034111845.1 Psychroserpens sp.
CCAACAAAACCGTTTGAAGGATATAATTCACACACATTAATGACTACCCGAGCCCCTATAAATAGAGTAGGGGATATGACATACAAATTATCGTGAAGGTACTGGTGTGAATAGCATTATTACCTATAAGAATATATTAAGATAATGCAATTGATATTTAGGTTGTTTTAGTAGTCTAAATAGGGGCGTTTTTATTTCTATTTTACATAATGTAATTTATAAGCCTCATTATCATTGTACCAATGAGAGTTCGTAGGGGTAACCTAAATTGTTATAATTTAAATTGCTAAATTTATAACATGAAATATATCTACCTATTCACTTTATCAGTCTTCATTTTAAGCTGTAACATTTCCGAAGAAAAGAAAAAAATAATCACTGAACCAAAAGTTAAGATAGAGGAGGTTAAAATACCAACAATCAATTTAGAAGAAGCAAATAGATTAGCACAGTTACCAATTCATTGTATCCAAACAGAATACCCAAATAAGCTTAATCAAACCATTGGTAGCGATAGCGATTTAAAGACGCCTCAAGAGTTGCATCCAGCATTTTATGGTTGCTTTGATTGGCATTCTGCGGTTCATGGACACTGGAGTTTGGTGAGTTTATTACGACAATATCCTGATTTAGAACATGCAGACGATATTAAAAGAATGCTGATTGAAAACTTATCACAAGAGCATATTAAAGCAGAAGTTGATTATTTTTTCGGAACCTATAACACATCTTACGAGCGCACATATGGTTGGGCTTGGTTGTTGAAACTAACCGAAGAACTACATAAATGGAATGATCCAATAGCTAAAGAGTTAGCGTCTAATTTACAACTGCTAACCGATTTAATCGTAGAAAAATACGTCGCATTTTTGCCAACACTAAATTATCCAATACGATCGGGAGAGCATCCTAATACTGCTTTCGGACTCTCATTTGCTTATGATTACGCGAAAACTTTAGGGAATGAGCGGTTGCAAGCGCTCATCGAGCAACGTGCAAAAGCCTTTTATATGACAGATACCGGCTGTCCATTGAGTTGGGAACCTAATGGGTTTGATTTTCTGTCGCCCTGTTTTGAAGAGGCTGCGTTAATGAAGCGCGTATTGCCTACAGAAGATTTTAAAAGCTGGCTCAGTGATTTTCTTCCGCAGTTAAAAGATGAAAATTTCACTCTAGAAACGGGGAAAGTAAGTGATAGAAGCGACGGGAAGCTCGTTCATTTAGATGGTGTCAATTTTTCTAGAGCATGGAGTTTAAATGAAATTGCAAAAGATCTACCAGAATATAGTCATCTTAAAAATAGTGCAAATCAGCATATAAATTATTCCTTACCTAATATTGTTGGTGACAGTTATGAAGGTGGTCACTGGTTGGGTAGTTTTGCGATTTATGCTTTAAATTCTGTAGAGCGTGATTAGAAACTGGTTTAAAAATATAGGTCCAGGTCCTCTAGTTGCTGCAGCCTTTATTGGTCCAGGAACTGTTACAGTGTGCACTATTTCAGGAGTAACTCATGGGTTTACATTGCTTTGGGCAATGTTGTTATCTATCGTTGCGACTATCGTATTACAGGAAATGTCTGCACGTTTAGGTGTTATCTCTCAAAAAGGGTTGTCTGAGGTGATTAGGACTGAGATTTCGAACCCATTTTTTAAGATTTTAGCTGTTGTTTTGATTCTGTCGGCTATTGTTATTGGCAATGCAGCCTATGAAGCAGGTAATATTAGTGGTGGTGTTTTGGGGCTTGAGGCTTTGACAGGAAGCACTAATGAATACGGTGCTATGTGGAGTATTTTGATAGGTGTTCTTGCCTTTGTCTTACTGTTTATTGGGAATTACAAGGTTTTAGAGAAAGCATTGATTCTATTGGTTGTTCTAATGAGTTTAGCCTTTTTAATCACAGCAATATTGACAAAACCAGATCTAGTACTGATTTTGAAGGGGTTGTTTACGCCTAATTTTTCTGATGATAATATATTAACTGTAATTGCTTTGGTTGGTACCACAGTCGTGCCTTATAATTTGTTTTTGCACGCCTCACTAGTGAAAGAGAAGTGGAAAAACACTTCTGATTTAAAATATGCACGAAAAGACACGATTATTGCTGTTGTTTTGGGTGGTATGGTCTCTATGTGTATTATTATTTCGGCAGCAGCAATTAAGGATGTTGAAGTGACTAACGCAGCAGATTTGGCTAAAGGATTAGAGCCTCTTTTTGGTAATTACGCTAAGTATTTTCTATCCATTGGTCTATTCGCTGCAGGGATAACAAGCGCTATTACTGCACCTTTGGCTGCAGCATACGTGGCGACAGGTTGTTTGGGTTGGAGTTCAAATATGAAATCTTTTAAGTTTAGACTGGTGTGGGTGTTTATCTTGGGCTTGGGTGTGCTCTTTTCGTCAATTGGTTTTAAATCGATTGAGATTATTAAATTTGCTCAGATTGCAAACGGACTGCTGCTGCCACTAATTGCTGGATTCTTACTTTGGGTAATGAACAAGCAATCGGTTCTTGGGACTTATAAAAACTCTGTAATTCAAAATGTTTTTGGAGCTCTTATCTTCGGAATAGCATTGTTTTTAGGTGTTAAGAGTATTCTAAAGGTATTTGACTTGTTATAAAACTCATAAATGAAAACCATAGATATCAATTGTGATTTAGGAGAAGGTGTTATAAATGAGTCTGTTTTGATGCCTTTGATTTCCTCATGTAACATCGCTTGTGGTGGTCATGCAGGGGATTTAGAGACTATGACTACAGTTGTCAATTTAGCAAAGATCAATAACGTAAACATTGGCGCACACCCTTCATTTCCAGATAAAGAAAACTTTGGTAGGGCAATCATTGCGATGTCTGCAGATGATTTGTTTGACAGCTTAACCACTCAAATTAAAAGTTTAAAAGCAATAGTCGAAGCGCAACAATTAAAATTGCATCACGTAAAACCTCATGGCGCCTTGTATAACTTAGCTTCAGTTGATGTCGCTACTGCAGCGGTCGTTGTTGATGTTATTAAAAATATAGATAAGGATTTGGTGCTGTATGCGCCTTTTGAATCTGTTATTTCAAAAATTGCTATTCAGGAAGGTTTGAGAGTTATGTTCGAGGGATTTGCAGATCGCAATTATAATGAAGACTTGACGTTAGTCTCAAGATCAGAGCTTAACGCCTTAATACATGATCCTGTTGTGATGTTTGAACATGTTTATAATATGATTTCCCGAGGAAATGTAACCACTAGAGAAGGCGTAGAGGTAGCATTAAAAGTAGATACATTTTGCGTGCATGGGGACGGAAAAAATGTCGCATCCAATTTACAGTTTTTAATAAAAAACTTGGCCTCTAAAAATATAAAAATCACTTAGTTTATTTATGGATTTTGAATTGACATATCGGGGCTTTTCTGAACATTCTATTTTGGTAGAATGGCCACAAGAAATTAATGAATTTATTCTAGAGGATGTGCTTTTTTATAAACATGCTATTTTAGATTTAAGTATTAAATCAATAGTTCAGATAAATAATGCATATAACTCAATTTTAGTTATTTATGAATTAACTATTGACAACCTCAATGATGAATATTTAAATCTTAAATCCATATATTTAAATCGAAATAAATTTAAAAAAACTAAGGTTAAAGTATTCCGTATTCCTGTATGTTATGATGAAGAATTCGGTTTGGATTTAAAAGCTATTTCCGAAGAAAAAAAGGTATCAGTCTCTGAAATTATTAGTCGGCATTCAAAACCTATGTACACGGTTTATTTTATTGGGTTCTTGCCTGGTTTTTTATACTTAGGAGGTTTGGATGAAGCACTCCATTTTCCGAGAAAGGTGAGTCCGAGATTTCAAATCAAAAAAGGAGCTGTTGCCATTGGTGGGGCACAAACAGGGATCTATCCAAATGATAGTCCAGGCGGTTGGAATATTATTGGCAACTCACCGGTAGACTTATTTCTTAAGAAGAATAAACAACCTTGTTTTGCGAGATCTGGGGATACTATACAATTTATACCAATCTCTAGAACGGAATATGACTCCATAGTCCTTCAAATTGAGCAAGGTATATATACTATAGAAAGTGAGGTAATTGATGGTTGAGGTTATAAAAACAGGCTTATTTGACACGATACAAGATTTAGGAAGACTTGGTTTTCAGGAATTTGGTGTGCCAATGTCTGGAGTTATGGATCGTTATTGTGCAACCTTAGCTAACTCTATTCTAGGTAATTCAAGTGATGCAGCAGTTTTAGAGACTGTGGTTATGGGGCCTCATTTGAAATTTGGCAGTGAAACACTTATCTGTGTTTCTGGGGCAGAAATGAATGTGACCTTAAATGGAAAAGCACTAAAAACGAATGCTGTATATCAAGTAAATACAGGCGATACTCTTAAATTTGGTAAGCTTAGTAAAGGTTGTCGTTCGTATTTAGGGGTGTTAGGTGGTTTTCAAACTGAAGTGCACATGGGAAGCCGAAGCATGTATAAAGGCATCACCACAAATTATAAGTTAAGTAAAGGGGATGTCTTGCCTATTGTTGATCATTTGGATAATAAATTGGTATCAAAACGACATGAGAGTGCATTGTTTTCAGCTGTAAAAAGAGATGATAATCATTTTGAAGCCCATGAACTAGAGGTGTTTAAAGGTCCCGAATTTGAAAAGCTTGCTAAATGGCAACAAGAGCAATTATTGAGTGCTGTTTTTACGCTATCAAAAGACAGCAATCGCATGGCTTATCAATGTGATCAAACTTTAGATAATGCATTAGAAGGTGTAATTACATCTTTGGTCTTGCCAGGAACGGTGCAATTGACGCCTTCTGGAAAGCTGATTGTTTTGATGCGAGATTGTCAAATTACAGGCGGATATCCAAGAGTTTTGCAACTTACAAATACTGCAATAAATAGGATTTCTCAGAAGAATAGTGGTAGTGCTATTGCGTTTAAATGTGTAAAATAGTAAGAATAAACCTAAATTTTAACAATATTACTAGATTTGTATTTGGTTTTTCAATACATTGGACTCGCAATTAATTAAAAATAATCAAATATGAAAAAATTAGTACCACTTGTTTTAGGGGTTGTGTTGGGCGCTTTAGCTATGTATTTTTATTGCAATAAGATTAATGAACAAACACCAAATGAAATGACGGAAACACCAACACCAAAAGGTATCGTTACACCTGACGAAATTAAAACGCTAACAGAGGCTTATAATCCAAGGTATGACACAATAAGCGAAACTATATTTCGAGGAGTGCCCGGAGGTGATAATAGATCATCTTGGTATTCTTTAGAGGACTTGCGTAATTTCTTAACGCTTGCTGAGAAGCAAGCTCAAGATTTAAAATATAATATGGATGGTGTAAGAGTGTATCTTGGAGCTAATCCAGCTTTAAAAAATAGACCAGGCTATACAACGTTATTATTTGTGCCAACGGGTAATCCTATGACATCTGAAGGAAATATGCTTAACTTAGCACCTCAAGGAGGTCCTGGCCCCGATATTCCTAAGGGGAATGGATTGGATCATGGTACGCAAGGAGATCCTCCAAGCGCTAATTATCTACAGTAAGTATATAAAATTTGATGGAATTTTTATTAAATTATAAGAATTTAATTATTGATTTTTTTGAAATAGTAGCTGCTATTTCTGGTAGCTACTATATCTCAAAAAATCCAAATAGTGTTCTCAAAATTTTCGTTTATTATCTATGGTTGACTGTGTTTATTGAAGTAATAGGATCTTATGGATTCTTACTTTTGAATAATTATGATTTAGAATGGTATGTCAACTTAAAGAATAGTGTGTTTTGCTCAAACATATGGCTGTATAATATTTATTCTTTTTTAACCATTGGTATTATTGGATTGTTTTATTCAAATTTAATGATATCAAAAGTATTCAAAAACTGTATTAGGCTGATTTTTAGTGCTTATTCTTGTTTCGCCTTCGCCTTTTTTACATTTACAGATGCATTTTTCGCTAAATCATTACCTTATACTTTTATATTTGGTACGGTGTCAATATGTGTTTATGTGATATTATATTTTATTGAGTTAATGAGAAGCGAAGAAATACTTAGTTTTTATAAATTACCTTCATTTTATATTAGTATTGCTCTACTAATTTGGTATTTATGCGTAACGCCTCTTTTTATTTTTGATTCTTATTTTCATGCAATGAATACTAAGTTTGTTGAGTTTAGAGGGCAGTTTTTATTAATTATAAATATTTTTACATACTTATGTTTTGCATTCGGTTTTTGGTACTCGCTCAAGAAGAGCAAGCAATAAATGAAGAACAAATAGCATTAATAGCTTATGTTATTTTTGTTGTTTTGTTTCTTTCTATTATGGTTATTTTGTTTTTTGTAACCTTCCAAAAAAGAAAAAACAAAATCTTCTTGGATAAAATTCAACAGCAAAAAGCCTTCGATGAAGAAATTTCTAGATCACAAACTGAAATTCAAGAGCAAACCTTAAAACATGTTGGTAGAGAGCTCCACGATAATGTGGGACAGCTACTCGCTTATGCCAATATGCAACTCAATGCTTTGGCAGCTAAGGTTCCAGAAGACATGAAAAGTAAAGTTGATGAGACGACTCAAATTGTGAAAGATAGTTTAACAGAGGTTCGAGCACTCTCAAAATCTTTAAATAGCGATGTATTATCAAACATGGGATTAGAAGCATCGATTGATAATGAATTACAGCGTTTAGAACGTATGGGTTTTTCTTCTACGGTATTGGAAATAAATGGAGTGCAAAGAGAACTGAATGATAAAAAACATAACATCATTATTTTTAGGATTTTGCAGGAGTTTTTGTCTAATTCAGTTAAATATTCTGAGGCAGATGAGATTAAAGTTGTTTTAGAGTATCAAGCAAATCAATTAATAATCACAGCATCAGATGATGGGAATGGTTTTGATATCCCTTCCGTAGAGAAAGGATCTGGGCTAATTAATATGAAGAGTAGAGCAGCGCTTATTGGAGCAACGTTTGATTTAGAATCGCAATTAGAGGACGGTGTAAAGCTTACCATCAGTTATCCGTTTCCTGATTAAAGTCCATAATTAAATTAAGGTCTGTTAGAATTTAAAGTTTGTGATTTTACTTTTCACAAGCGTTCCAAATTGGATCATTTGGTAACGCTGCTAAAACATCAATAGGATCTTTAGAAACAGGGTGTGTAAATTGCAAACGTCTTGCATGCAAGCTTATACTTGCATCTTTGTTACTTCTATCAAAACCGTACTTCAAATCGCCCTTTATTGGAGATCCAATAGTAGACAACTGACTTCTAATTTGGTGATGTCTTCCAGTTTCTAACTCAACCTCCAACAAGGTATAATTATCTAAAGCTTTTACCGTTTTGTAATGTAGAATGGCTTTTTTGCTATCCGTAATTTCTTTAGGGTATGCTGTAGATTTATTGTTTTTAGGATTCTTTTTTAACCAATTTATTAAGGTGTCTTGAGGTTTCTTTGGAGCATTTTTTACAATGGCCCAATAGGTTTTGTGAGTTTTACGCTCTGCAAATAATGTATTGAGTCTTGGTAATGCTTTACTTGTTTTTGAGAATAAGACAATGCCTGTTGTTGGTCTATCTAATCTATGCACAACGCCTAAATAGATATTGCCAGGTTTATTATATTTCTCTTTGATGTATTCTTTAACCACCTCGCTCAGTGGTTTGTCGCCAGTTTTGTCACCTTGTACAATATCTCCAGCACGTTTATTTACGATGATAATATGATTATCTTCATAAATGACTTGGAGGTTATCTTTATTGGAGTGGATTTTTTTTTCTGACACGTATTTCACTGATTATAATTGATTCTTACTCAATATGTAATTAATTATTCACAGAATTAATTAGCACAGGAGTAATCCTGAAAATTTTAACTGACCACTGTGACTTCTTTTCAAGAGTATGAGTAGACTGTAAACTGCGACTGTACACTGAGACCTTTTTTAAGAGTAAGAGTGGGCTGAATACTGACTACTTAATACTGTTCGGTATCACTAGGGAAATCAACAGCTTTCACATCTTCAACATATTGACCAATAGCCTGTGTCATATCCTCATATAAGTTCATGTAACGACGTAAAAAACGCGGATTAAACTCATGTGTCATTCCGATCATATCGTGCAGCACAAGCACTTGTCCGTCAACACCAGCACCAGCGCCAATACCAATAACAGGAATAGATAGACTTTCAGCGACTTCGGCTGCTAGCTTTGCAGGTATTTTTTCGAGTACAATACCAAAACAACCTGCTTTTTCAAGCATCAACGCATCTTCTTTGAGTTGTTGCGCTTCTTGGTCTTCTTTTGCACGAACGGTATAGGTTCCAAATTTATATATAGATTGTGGTGTTAATCCTAAATGTCCCATCACAGGAATTCCTGCATTAAGAATACGTTTTACAGACTCTTTAACTTCTCTACCGCCTTCCATCTTTACAGCATGACCTCCAGATTCTTTCATAATACGTATCGCAGAGCGCAACGCTTCTTTTGGATCACTTTGGTAACTTCCAAAAGGAAGATCTACAACAATTAAAGCACGTTCACTAGCTCTTACTACAGATGACGCATGATAAATCATTTGATCTAATGTAATGGGAAGTGTCGTTTCATGTCCTGCCATCACATTACTTGCAGAATCACCAACTAAAATCACATCAATGCCTGCGCCATCAACAATTTTGGCCATGGTATAATCGTATGCAGTAAGCATTGAAATTTTCTCCTTATTTTGTTTCATATCAATAAGAGATTTTACGGTCACTCTCTTATAATCTTTTTTTGCTACAGACATGTGGTGTTATTTAGTTATACGTAAAAATACAGAGATTTCTTAAACTATACCATTTCTCTATTAAAATTACTGTAAAATAAAAATGATGATTTTTTTCTTTTTACTAAATAGAAAAACAAAGCATAGCCTCAGTTACGGTTTCTTTTTATATTGAAGTAAAAGGATAAAAGGGCGTTTTATAGTAGTCATTTTAATAGAAAAAAGGTATTACATTTATTCTGAAGCTTAAAAACTATTAAATTTATAATCTAACGGAAATTCTAAGTCATGAAAACCTTTTGCTTTTGCACTATACTGATGATCTCCACATTCTCTTTTTCTCAAACTTCGGAAACTGATACTGTCAAATCTACTATCGAACAATTTTTTGAAGGATTTCATAAACAAGACAGTACGCTAATTTTGAAGACGATTCATAATGCTATTAAAATACAATCTATAGGAAATACTAAAGAAGGTAAGCCCGTTTTAAATACTTTAGAATTTGCGATATTTCTAAATGCTATTGTTTCAATTCCGAAGGGGAAATCATTTAAAGAAGAGATTTTAGAGTATAAAATCCAACTTGACGGTAATATGGCTCATGTTTGGACACCTTACAAATTTTGGTATGATGGTAATTTTAGTCATTGTGGTGTTAATTCGTTTCAGCTTTTTAAAGAAGACGGACAATGGAAAATTGTCTATTTAATTGATACACGCCGATCTGATTGTACATAGTTATTTATCTGCCAAATCTGTATTAATTCAATTTAATTGGTAGTTATTAAAATTATTTAAGGATTTAAAAGCATCATTTTTCACAGATTCTAACTTGCCTTTAAATTGAGCTGCATAGGTGTTTTTAGGATACGTTATTGCGGTTTTTCCTTCTTGTAATTTAGTATTCGCTAAGGTGCCATATTGAGAGTTGTCACTGGATACTGCAGCTATAAACTTTACGGGTTGTTTGACGTTTTCCCCAGTATATGCAAAAATTGCGTCTCCTTTTTGATTTAAGTTTAACGTTCCAATAGTTAAGCCATGATTTGAAATAGGTTTGTTTTTGATTTTTGTAAACTTAATTTCTGTAAACTTAAATAGAAGTTCTGATCCAGAGTTCCAGACTAAATCACCTTCATTTAAACTAAACCTTGTGCCATTCCATTTTGAATCTGTGAAATAAATCATGGTATTCGAAGGTAAATCTTTTAAGGTTATGATAGAAAAACTATCTTCATTTCTCGAGTTGTAGGCTGTAAATGCAATATCACCTGTTTGAATTTTTGGCTTAGTATTTTCAAAAAGAATAGTTAAGAGCAGCAGAATAGGTAGTACAATAAAAATTTTAAGATCTTTCATAGTATGGTTATTAGACACTATAAAGATCTATAAGAGTTGTTAATCAAAGATGAATTTAAAATTATTAAAACGTAAAAAGAAAAGGTTCAATTTTATTAAACAGTTATGACAAGGTTATGCATTTAAACTTAATATTAACAATCTGTCATATTCACTCTAATAGCTAAACCACCTTCACTAGTTTCTTTATATTTTGTATTCATATCCTTTGCAGTTTCCCACATGGTTTCAACCACTTTGTCTAAAGGGACTTTTACATTTTTAGGATCTGTATCTAAAGCCAATTCACAAGCGTTAATTGCTTTTATAGCGCCCATAGCATTACGTTCTATACATGGTATTTGAACTAATCCACCAATGGGATCACAGGTCATGCCTAAGTGATGTTCCATTGCAATTTCGGCAGCAATTAGAACCTGTTCTGGTGTTCCGCCAGAAAGCTCGCAAAGCGCACCAGCAGCCATGGCAGACGATACGCCAATTTCAGCCTGACAACCGCCCATTGCAGCACTAATTGTCGCACCTTTTTTAAAGATACTGCCAATTTCTCCTGCAACTAATAAAAAACGTTTGATATCTTCAAAATTGGCATCGTGATTTTCAATGACTAAATAATACATTAATACGGATGGGATGACTCCAGCACTTCCGTTTGTGGGCGCAGTGACAACACGACCAAGGGACGCATTAACTTCATTGACAGCTAGAGCAAAACAACTTACCCATTTTAGGATTTGTCTAAATTTAACTTCAGTACCTCTAATAGAATACAACCATTCTACAGGATTTGTATAGGCGATGTCTCCTTTTAACTTTTGATGCATGTCATACGCACGACGTCTTACGTTTAATCCGCCAGGAAGATTACCTTCGGTATGACAGCCCACATACATGCATTCTAACATGGTATCCCAAATACGTTGAATTTCAGAATTGATAGTTTCTATAGGTCGTATAGATTTCTCGTTTTCTAGAACAACCTCAGAAATTGGTTTATTTAAATCAGTACAAAATTTGAGTAACTCAGTTCCTTTGTCAATTGGATAAGGAAATGAACATTTGATTTCAAAGTTTTTTTTCTTATTTGTACGTTCTTCTTTTATGACAAAACCACCACCAATAGAGTAAAAAGTGGACTTATGTTTACTGCCATTAATTGTGGCAGTAAAGATCATCCCATTAGAATGAAATGGTAAAAACTTTTTATTGAAAATAATATCTGTTTTGATATCAAATGCAATAGATTTCTCGTCATTAAATAAAAGGGTCCCCGTGTTTTTTACAGAAGCAACAATATCATCTATGGATTCAACAGGAATGTACTCAGGATCAGCGCCACTCAAACCTAATATGACCGCATAGTCTGTCGCATGACCTTTACCTGTTAATGATAGTGAACCGTAGAGATCTACAGTAATCTTTTCTACGGTATCAAACTTTTTACTTGTCTTAAGTTCTTCAATCCAACGTTCTGCAGCGCGCCAAGGTCCCAAAGTATGAGAACTAGATGGGCCAACTCCAATTTTAAGCATGTCAAAGACAGAAATACACTCCATTTACGAAATCGTTTTAGTGGGTCAAATATATCAAATAGTACCCTTAAAGTTTCAATTTTTTTGAAAATAAAAAAAGCACTTTCAGATTATTGAAAGTGCTTTTAAATAATGAACAATAGGGACTATTCAATTATTATTTTTTTAGTCACACCTTCACTAGTTTTTATGACGTAAGTACCAGCACTTAAACTTGGTAATTTTAGACTTGAAACTTGCGTAGCAGATAGTAGTTCCCGTCCTTGAATATCAAATAAACTCAAATTAATTTTTTGGTTAAAAAATAGGGTTTGATTTGATTGTATGGGATTAGGAAATACTTTTAAGCGATTAATAGATAATTCGATGTCTTGAGTACTTAAGGTTACATTATCTAAACTATAAACGCTAACGGTAGAACTCACTTCATTTGATAGCACAATTAAAGCGGTTTCTGACGGGCTGTCCTCTGGTGAAATATAAATAATACCTTCGGGAGCTAAATCACCACCTTCATCATTACCTAAATCTCTATTATTAACATAGTTCTCAAAAACGGGGTTACTAGGATTAGTAATATTATAGGCCATAAAACCGCCTACACGCTCTAAAGTTATGAATGCATAAAATTGCCCTTCAATTTCTGCGATAGTGACCCCTTCTGGTTCTGGGCCTTTGTTATCACTTCGGTTTTTGAAATTGTTATTAGAATTACTGGCATTGAATAACGCACCATAAACAGGATCTGCAGCAGTAATACGCTCAAAATCGTCACCACTGTCATAAACTAAATCACCAGTAGCGGTGTTCCAAATACTAAAAGAACGTGATCCAAATGCATGAATCTCATCTAAATCACCATCGCCATCTGTATCTCCTGTTGCATTTGTAATCGTCAGTTCACCTAGATTTGCTTCTAAAGCTAATTGTGATTGATTAGGAAACATGGTTGGATCTAAAATGAGATCACTGTCACTAATTTTTACTTCTTCTTCATAGGTGTCATACTCGCGAGCATCACCTTCATTTGCTGTCACCAAGTAAGTAATACCATCAACTTCATACGATGCGATAGCATCTGGCATATACATGCCTTTGATTGGCCAATTTCCGAAGAAAATAAAATCGGTTTCATCAGATACATCTAAAGTATTTCCTGCTAAACTATGATCTTTTAAACCCAACGGAAGAATGTCTGTAATTGTATTCGTTATTAAATTAATAACAGCAATAGCATTGTTTTCTTGTAGCGATACCCAAGCAGTTTGCGAATTATTAGAGAACGTAATAAATTCTGGTTCCACATCTTGAGATACCGTAGCTCCTGGTCCAAAAATCCTGATATCTTGAGCTCTTAAATTAGCGATATCTGCATCAAAAGCATTGAAATTCAGATTGGTTACGTTGGCTTGTGTGATGTTTCCAAATCCGTTTGAAACATCTATAACAGTGATACTGCCTTCTGGATCTATAGAATAATCGCTGTTGGGTTGGCCTTCATTGGCTACTAAAACCTTTGTACCATCAGGAGTAAACGCGACCATATCTGGTAAATTACCAACAATTACTGTTGTCATGTTATTCCCATCGAGATCCATAAAAGCAACAACACCGTCTGCCGTGGGACCATTAGAAATGGCAGCAACAACAAAACCGTTTTTTGTGGCAACGCTTGTAGGTCCTTCTGTACCTAAAGTCGATAAATCAATTGTGGCGATGTTATTGATGGCGTTTAAATCTGAAAAATCAAGAATTTCTACAGATTGTCCCTCTGAATTCAAAACAAATAAGCGATCTGTAGCGGCATCATGAGCCGAGATTTCTGCAGAACCTGAAGCATCCACTAAGTAACTAGTAATGTAATTAATGTTTAGAGCGTTTGTAGCAGTTGGAGCTTGACTATCTTCATCCAAAATATAAATTCCTGTAATAGCGTCACTTCCTAAAGTGGCATTGATTGGGTTTGATAATTCTAATAAAAACAATTCATCGGTTTCAAGATCTGTGTCATTACTAATAGGAATATTTAAAACTATGGCATTTATACTATTTGCTGGAAATGTAACAGTTTGATCTGCAAACGTGAAATCTGTTTCTGCATTTGCTGTCAATAAATTTGTAACAACCGCAATATCCACCGATACTGGAGTGGTAGCGCTTGAAGAAATTTCGATAGTAATATCTAAAGACCCACCATCTTCTGGAATGCTATAAGCGGTTTCACCAAACGTTATTTCAGGAACTATATCTGAAATAACGAAAGGTGTAGTATCAAGAGGTAAAACTAAAGTGCTTTGATCACCACTATCGTTTGCTAACGTATAATTGGTTACCTCATTTAAAGCGACTACATAGCCATTGGCTTGTAACCCTGTTCTTGGTCCAGTGTATTGAGCGACATCTGTTCCAGTTGGATAAGTGATGGCACTTGTTCCTGCTGTTAGACCAGTATTGTCCAAACTACCATATGCAGAGTCTGAATTTGCGACAGCAGCAATAAAAGTCGTTGGTGTTCTAGGTGCAGTGCCTAAAAAAGCAAAAATAGCCTCAGCACTTCCAGAGATTCCTCCTGGTTCTCCAGTAATAATACCTACAGAAACTGATGCTGTTGCGCTAATCGTATTAAATGTAATGACTGTTCCTTCAGGAATTACTGATGTTCCTGAGTTCCACGAAAAGTCATTTTCGTCGGTTCCAAAGGTAGAGCCATTCCACTCTGAGTCGGTAAAATAAACGATTGTATTTGCTGGAATATCTACAAAAGTGACCAGAGCAAAATCATCATCTGCATCTGCATTAAATGCAATAAATGCCAAATCGCCAACGCCGAACTGAGCGTGCAAGAAATTGGTCATTAGGATTGTAAAAATAAGTACAAGTTTTTTCATAATATTGAAGTTGGATTAATTTATGTGAAGGTACCAACCCAACGTTTAGAGAAAATAATGTAAATATTAAGAAATCTTAAATAAATAGTATAGAAATTTATGTCTTTAGGGGTTCATGTTACCAAATAAAGAAACCTCATAAACTTTAGCTAACAATTTATTAAACTAGTAGTGGTTTAATATATCTATTTATGAGGTAGTTATGTTTATGTTTAAGTGATTTTAGATCATAAAAAAGCCCGAATAACAAAATAGCTTTCGGGCTTAACATTTTAAAACAAATGTATTTATCTCAATTCGAAATCTTCAATAGCATAGGCTTGCATGATTGAGTCTAGATTAGAAACGTCTAATCCGTCAATATTGTCTGCAGGAACAACGACAACTCTAAATGCTTGGTTTTGAGTCCACACATTGTCTAGAGTATTGAGATTTATTGTGCCATCTAAGAAGATGCGCACGTCTTGTTGCGTGAAATCATAATTATAGACTAAAACACCATTATCAAAATATTCAGTTTGCGTTAACAGTCTCCAGATTGGCTCACCATTATCAGTTTCCCATTCGATATAAACTAAAGTCACATCTGACGGGAAGACATCAAAACCATAAGGCTCAATAAATTGGTAATCATTGTCGGCATTAAAATCAATAACAACCTCAAAGGCTGAGGCTACGAAAATACCACCATCTTGACCATCAAAGCCATCAAAACCTGGAGGTCCTTGATCGCCTGTACAAGAAGTTAATAGTACGGCGAAAATTGAAATCACGGATAAAATACGTTTCATATGTTAATAGTTTAAGATTATTCATTAAGGCTCACAAGGTAGATCCTTTTGAACGTTTTTAGTTGCAAATATGTTTATGTTTTGAGTTCTGTAAGTCTCATAATGTCATGTTATGCTATTATGATATCAAAACTAATACCAAAGTAAACTATTATTAAAACAATTTAGATAAAACATTTCTGACATCATGTCATATTTTTTGTCATGGCATAAAGATTGCCATACTCAAATTGTAAATAAAATGAACATAACATTTCCGAAGCAAAAAGGAAATACATAAAAACAAATATAATATGAGTAAGATTATTGGAATCGATTTAGGAACTACCAACTCTTGCGTTTCTGTAATGGAAGGTAACGAGCCAGTAGTTATTCCTAATGCAGAAGGTAAAAGAACAACACCATCTGTAATTGCCTTTGTAGAAGGTGGAGAAATTAAAGTTGGAGATCCAGCAAAAAGACAAGCAGTAACAAACCCAACAAAAACAGTGTATTCTATTAAACGTTTTATGGGTAACAAGTATTCTGAGTCTAAAAAAGAAGCAGAACGTGTACCGTATAAAGTGGTAAAAGGAGATAATGATACGCCAAGAGTAGATATTGATGGTCGTTTATATACGCCACAAGAATTATCGGCTATGATTCTTCAAAAAATGAAGAAGACTGCTGAAGACTATTTGGGAACAGATGTAACTGAAGCTGTAATTACAGTACCAGCTTACTTTAATGATTCTCAGCGTCAAGCAACTAAAGAAGCAGGTGAGATTGCAGGTTTAAAAGTTCGTCGTATTATCAACGAACCAACTGCAGCAGCTTTAGCTTATGGTATGGATAAAAAAGGTGTTGACCAAAAAATCGTTGTTTTCGATTTTGGTGGAGGAACGCATGATGTCTCTATATTAGAATTAGGTGATGGTGTATTTGAAGTATTATCTACAGATGGTGATACGCACTTAGGTGGTGATGATGTTGATCAAAAAATCATTGATTGGTTAGCAGATGAATTTAACGGAGAAGAGTCTATTGACTTACGTAAAGACCCAATGGCTTTGCAACGTTTAAAAGAAGCTGCTGAAAAAGCGAAGATTGAGTTATCATCTTCTGCTCAAACAGAAATTAACTTACCATATGTAACAGCTACGGCATCAGGGCCAAAACACTTGGTACGTACATTAACACGTTCTAAATTTGAGCAGTTAATTGACGATTTAGTAAAACGTACGATTGAGCCATGTGCATCAGCTTTAAAAGCAGCAGGTTTATCAAAAAGTGATATTGATGAAGTTATTTTAGTAGGTGGATCAACACGTATTCCAGTAGTACAAGCTGAAGTAGAGAAGTTCTTCGGAAAAGCGCCAAGTAAAGGTGTTAATCCTGATGAGGTTGTTTCTTTAGGAGCAGGAATCCAAGGTGGTGTATTATCAGGTGATGTGAAAGATGTCCTTTTATTAGATGTGACGCCTTTATCTCTTGGTATTGAAACTATGGGTAATGTATTAACTAAATTAATTGAAGCGAATACAACGATTCCTACTAAGAAATCGCAAGTATTCTCAACAGCAGCAGATAATCAACCATCGGTAGAAATCCATGTATTACAAGGAGAGCGTCCAATGGCAGCAGATAACAATACAATTGGTCGTTTTCATTTAGATGGACTTCCACCAGCACAAAGAGGAACACCTCAAATTGAAGTGACTTTTGATATTGATGCTAATGGTATTATCAAGGTTTCTGCTACAGATAAAGCAACAAACAAAACTCAAGATATTCGTATCGAAGCATCGTCTGGTTTAACAGAAGCTGAAATTGCTAAAATGAAGCAAGAAGCTGAAGAAAATGCAGATGCAGATGCTAAAGCAGTAGAAAATGCTACGAAATTGAACGAAGCAGATGCTATGATTTTTCAAACTGAAAATCAGTTGAAAGAATTTGGTGATAAATTATCAGATGATAAGAAACAACCAATTGAAGAAGCACTTGAAGAATTGAAGAAAGCTTACGAAACTAAAGAGATTGAAGTTATTACGCCAGCTTTAGATAAAATCAATGAAGCTTGGAAAGTGGCTAGTGAAGAAATGTACAAAGCACAAGCAGATGCTCAAGGTGGAGCTGCAGGACCAGAAGCTGGGAATGCTGAACCAAAAGTTGAAGAAGCTAGTGATGTAGAAGATGTAGATTTCGAGGAAGTGAAATAAGCAGAGAGGCAAAATATGATTTTCGTATATTTTGAGTGAATCACTTATTATCCCGAACGTGTTTCGGAATCTAAACATAATTACTTAACATTTGAAAAAACGCAACCATGTATTTGGTTGCGTTTTTTTTTTTGAACTATTGTGAAAAAATCTCGTAAATAAAATGGAATTCTTATAAATGATATAATTACGATATTTCCTACGCCAAATCTCAATTAATTTTTTATATTTGTCGAAACAAAACGCTATTAAATTATGAAAAAATTAAACCTTTTATTTATTGCATTTGCCTTGGTATTAACTGGATGTTCTAGTGATGATGATGGCAATGCTCCTGACATTACTCCTGACACAACTGATGATTTAGTAGGAACTTGGATTGCCAATGATTTAAGTATTATTAGTGACGTTACATTTACACTAGTTGGCCAGCCCGTTGAAACTAGAAGTGAAGCGGTTTCTTACGCTACAGATTATAATATAACCTTTAACGAATCTTCTAATACCTATATGTCTACAGGGAGTTATGATTTAGAAAACTCGATTACTTTTTTAGGTGAAACAGCAATTGAAGATCTGGAAGACTTTGAATTTTTAGAAAATGGCACATGGAGCCAAGATGGTACAGATTTGTTGATATCATTTACAGAGGAAAATGTTACATTTCAAATTGAAGAATTGACTGAAACCAATTTAACTATTCGACTAAATGAAACAGAAACCATCACTGAGGATGGGATATTATACACAACAAATACTGAAATTATAGCAACGTTTACAAGACAATAATTTTTACCAACATAAATTTAAACGCAATCAGAAATGGTTGCGTTTTTTTTTTATATTTCTTCGGAAAAATGAAATTTCAGACAAATATTAACAACGAATTAAAGAGCATTCAATGGTGTAATTTGTATCTTAAGCATATTCTATTACACTATTAAAAATAACTAAATAATGAAAGTAAACGCATACGCAGTAAAAGGCGCCAAAGGAAAATTAGAACCATTTGAATATGAATATTCAGAATTAGGTAATGATCAAGTAGATATCAAAGTACATTATTGTGGATTGTGTCATAGTGATATTAGTATGATTAACAATGATTGGGGGAATTCTCAGTATCCGCTTGTGCCAGGTCATGAGATTGTTGGTGAAGTCACAACATTAGGAAGTGAAGTCAAAGGTTTAAAAGTTGGTGATAAAGTAGGCATGGGTTGGTACTCTGCATCTTGTATGCACTGCAATCAATGTATGGATGGAAAACAACATTTATGTGCCGATGCCGAAGGAACTATTGTAGGGCGCCACGGTGGCTTTGCAGATTATGTTCGCGGACATTGGTCATGGGTCACAAAACTTCCAGAAGGTATAGATATATCAAAAGCAGGACCATTGTTTTGTGGAGGAATTACAGTTTTTAATCCTATAGTATTGTCAGGCGTTCAACCAACAGATAAAGTTGGTATTATTGGTATTGGAGGTTTAGGTCACTTAGCACTCAAATTTCTAAAAGCTTGGGGGTGTGAAGTCACAGCATTTACATCTAGTAAAGATAAAACTGAAGCACTTAAAAAAATGGGAGCACATCATGTTGTAGATTCTACAGATCCTAAAGATTTAGAAAACATAGCTGGAAGTTTAGATTTTATACTAAACACAACTAATGTAAAATTAGACTGGAATTCATTTTTAACCACATTAGCACCACAAGGAAAGCTACATACTGTTGGTGCAGTTTTAGAGCCTATGGAAATCCCCGCATTTAGTTTGATTGCTGGTGAGAAATCGGTTGGAGGAAGCCCTTTAGGGAGTATAGCACTTACCAGAAAAATGCTAGAATTTTGTGTACGTCATGATATTTATCCAACCGTTGAAGAGTTTAAAATGGAAGATGTTAACGAAGCGATAGATCATTTAGAAGCTGGAAAAGCACGCTTTAGAGTCGTTTTGAAAGCATAGATGATTTTTAAGACATAAGATTTTAATACAGAAGTAATCTACAAAACGCAATCATTTAATTGATTGCGTTTTTTTATTGGTAAACATTTTATTCATGACCAAAGCATGTGGAAATGTAATGGCAGCTAGAAAAGAGAAAAATATAGCATAAAACAGTTTCTCTTCTTTAAATATGTAATAAACAATCGCTATTCCTATTAATGAGATGATCCAATAAGGGAATGCTTTTTTTAAGTAACTAAATATGTTTACGTTGTTAAAATCCTTGTATATATAAGTAATTTGCTCATAAAGCGAGGGTATACTGTGCCAAAAGATAAAATAAATTGTAAAACCCCAAATAAGAGTAGACACCTTAAAGATTATTGAAAAAATGAGAAGATGAAACAATTCAAGAAGGATAACACTTCTAAATTTGAGAGACTTGTAATACATAAAAATAGAGAGTAAAACAAAAACGATGAGGTTGCTTATAGAGGAATATAAAATTAATTGATCTGTTAATGTATATCCTGTGATAGATTTTACAATGTCTATGACTTCTGTAGTATTTAAAATAAATAATAGTTGAAGCACTAATAACCCGTAAATAAAATAGAAGCAGTTTATTAATTCATTTGAAACCTCAAGTCTTTTGTGCTCCCAATGTTGTTCCCCGAAGTGAAAGGCACTAAACAAGACAAATAAAACGACTGCAAATAAGGGGATTAAGTAAAATATAATAACTGCTGAGAATACAATTATAAGGTAAGTGATTAGTACTTTAATAAAGGGGTATTTATTTGGTTTTTTCTTATTTGAGATAGAATCAATGAGTAGAATGTCATTTGATCCATGTAAAATACCAAATGAAAAAATCAAAATAAAACCTAATAGGATTTCAAGATCCCCTGACAACATCGAGGTTAACCAAAGTCCAACGAAACTTAATAGTATTGATATATTGTAAATTTTTCCCATAATTATACGCAAGATTAATAATTATCTGTGAAATAATTATTAAAAATACATTTATTTTGTTTAATCTTTTGTAACTTTGATTAAACAAAATAATTAACTAACACTAATAACATTATGAAAACACTCTTAATTTTTGCAGAAGTTTCAACGAAAATGGACCCAACAGATTATATTGGTTTTACATTTTTCGTGGGAAGTATGGCTATGATGGCAGCTTCAGTCTTTTTCTTTTTATCACTAAGTCAATTTGATAGAAAATGGAGGACTTCAGTTTTAGTATCAGGTCTAATTACATTTATTGCAGCAGTACATTATTTCTATATGAGAGATTACTGGTTTGCAAATTTAGAGTCCCCAACATTTTTTAGATATGTTGATTGGTTACTAACCGTACCATTGATGTGTGTTGAATTCTATTTAATCCTTAAAGTTGCGGGAGCTAAGCCATCTCTAATGTGGAAACTAATTGCAGCATCTGTTGTGATGTTAGTTACAGGTTACTTTGGTGAAGCAGTATTTACTGATAGCGCTGCGCTATGGGGTGGAATTTCAGGAGTTGCATATTTCTACATAGTTTATGAAATATGGGCTGGAAGTGCAAAAAAATTAGCAGTAGCTGCTGGTGGAGAAATTTTAAAAGCTCACAAAATCTTATGCTGGTTTGTACTAGTTGGATGGGCAATTTATCCATTAGGCTATATGTTAGGAACAGAAGGATGGTATACTAGTATGCTAGGTTCTGGTGGTGTAGACATCGCTTATAACATTGCAGATGCGATTAACAAAATTGGATTTGGTTTAGTTATTTATGCTCTAGCAGTTAAAAAGCAAGAGGTTCTTAATTAGTTATTAGTAAGAAACTAAATTCTTTATGAAAAGCGTAGCAATTTTGCTACGCTTTTTTTTATACTCAAAACACTACATTACTTTGTGACATCCTTAAAATGAAGTAATTTGCAACTATGATATTCTCTTCTTCCATAAATTCTGATAATCCATCTAAACGCTTAGCCATAAAACTCACATCTAAGGGTGAAAACTACGTGCAACAAGGACATCCTTGGGTGTTTTCAGAAAGTATAGTAAAAATAAATGACGGCGCAAAAACTGGTGATTTAGCTATTATCTTCGGAAAGCGTAAAAATGAGATGATAGGCATTGGATTATATGATGCAGCTTCGCCAATTAGAATTAAAATGATTTACAGCGATAGCAAAGGGGTGAAAATAGATGATGCTTTTTTTCTTCGGAAAATTAAAGATGCATACAAAAAACGCCTTACATTACTACAAACAAATACTACAAGTTACCGATTAATATTTGGAGAAAATGATGGATTCCCATCACTTATTGCAGATGTTTATGATTCGGTTTTAGTAGTGAAACTCTATTCTGAGATGTGGTTGCCTTACCTTAAAACAATTCTTGAAGGTCTTGTAGAAACTTCAGGTTGTGAAACGGTTGTCATTAGATTAAGTCGTGGCTTACAGCAATCAACTTCGCATCAACTTAAAGATGGCGACGTTGTTTATGGCGTATTAGAAAATGAAGTTGTAGAATTTGTAGAACATGGTGTCAACTTTTCTGCCAATGTGATTAAAGGTCATAAAACAGGGTACTTCTTAGATCATAGAGAGAATAGAAGACAAGTTGGAGTATTGAGTAAAGATAAAACAGTATTGGATGTGTTTTCTTATGCTGGCGGATTTTCAGTTCATGCCTTAGCAAATGGTGCAAAAGAGGTAACGAGTTTAGATATTAGTGAACAAGCACTTGAAATAGCTATTCAAAATGGTGAATTAAATGATTATACTGGTAAACATTTTACTTTAGCTGGTGATGCCTTTAAAATCTTGGAGCAGCTCATTTCAGAAAAAAAGAAATTTGATGTGGTTATTATTGATCCGCCTAGTTTTGCAAAGCAGCAAACCGAAATTCTTCTTGCTAAAAAGAAATATGCCCAGTTGGCACGATTAGGAGAGAAATTGACAGCAAGAGAAGGTTTGTTAGTTTTAGCATCATGTTCATCTAGAGTTACGGCAACTTCATTTTATGATATTAATGAACAGACGTTAATAGCTTCAAAACGTTCGTTTTCCGTAGAACAAAAAACGCAACATGATATTGATCATCCTATTGGTTTTACAGAAGGTGCTTATTTAAAATGCGGTTATTACAGGTTTTTAGATTAGTAATAAACGATATTAAAAAAAGTCCAACAGATAAAACTTGTTGGACTTCTTTGTTTGTGAAAATTTTGAAAAGCGATAATTATTGAAAATTACCATTTTCATCAAGTTTTACTTTCATTCGTTTGTCACCGTTTTCAAGTATCACTTTAAACTGTTTTTTTGCGTCATCATTGTCTACGTGGAAACTAACTTTGTAAACATCACTTATTATTGACCAATTTGGAAAACGCTTAGTTATTGCGTTTTGAACTTCCTTAGGGAGTTTTACATTTTTAAATCTCTCAATAGTTCGTATTAGCTTTCCATTCTTGTTATAAGCAACAAGTATTTTTCCATCAGGAATATAAAAGGATACATAATGAGTGTCATATTCATCATTGTAGTATTCTGAACTTTTAAGATCAAACATAGCTACTTTCTCTGCTAACATCTTAATTGTTAGTGAGTTTTCTTCAGAGTCTACAGCATTTAGATATTTATAATTTACGGCTGTGATTTCAACTTCTGGAAGTGAAATGATTTGCGAATATACTTGACTAGATAATACAAGTAAAAATAAAATAATAAATTGTTTTTTCATGATAATTGTTATTTAATGTTAAGAGTTGAATTTATACTTTAATCAATTGATTTTAAATGATATATGTCAGTTTTAATCGTAATCAATAATAATATTTATAACAAAAACATGTGTTGTAGATGCATAATTAATTAGGAGTATATTTATGAATTAACAAATCAAAAAAAATGCAAACTAAACTAACAAAACTTCTAAATATTAAATATCCAATTATTCAAGCACCAATGTTCTTAGTATCTAATGTCGCTATGGTGACAGAGGCCATGAAAGGTGGAATCGCAGGCTGTATTCCTGCACTTAATTATAGAACACTTAATGAATTAAGAGCTGCACTGCGAGAATTGAATGCGAATAAAGTAGAAGGTGGATCCTTTGGATTTAATCTTATTGTCAATAAATCAAACATTAAGTATCAAGGGCAATTATGCGCCATTTGTGAGGAAGGTTGTGATTTTATAATTACGTCTTTAGGAAGTCCAGAAGAAACGATTAACCAAGCTCACGCAGTCGGTATTAAAGTGTTTTGTGATGTTACAGATTTACATTTTGCCAAAAAGGTAGAACAATTAGGAGCTGATGCTGCAATAGCTGTAAATAATGAAGCTGGTGGTCACAGAGGAAACCTTACACCAAAAGAGTTAACAAATTTACTCAGTAATGAACTAACTATTCCTGTGATTTCTGCTGGAGGTGTTGGTTGTAGAGCAGATATTGATAAAATGCTGAGTTATGGTGCACAAGGTGTTAGTGTTGGAAGTTCGTTTATAGCTTCTATAGAAGCAGGCGTGACTGACGAATACAAACAAGCTTGCGTTGATTATGGTGCAGACGATATCGTTATGACAGAACGTATTTCTGGAACACCTTGTACCGTTATAAACACACCCTATGTTGAGAAAATAGGTACAAAAGCAACGTGGCTCGAAACCATGCTTAACAAAAATAAGAAGCTTAAAAAATGGGTGAAGATGGTGCGATTTTCAATAGGTATGAAAGCGACAGAGAACGCTGCCAAAAAAGCAACTTACAAAACGGTTTGGGTTGCGGGACCGAGCATAGTGCATACTAAAGAAATTCTTCCCGTTAAAGATATTGTAGCTAAATTAGTACATTAGTCTAATGCAAAATTTTAGTATTGTGGCTAATTATGTTAAAAATTTTAATTCTGTAGTCTTTAATTTTAGTTAAAGAAAATTATTTTAGTAAAAGAATACATATTTAAAACATAATAATATGAAAATTACTGATACTTTGTTTAGTATTGCTCTGTTATAAACACAGTAATGATGATCAACCTGTTAATCTTACAGCAGAGTTTTTGAATGAGACTGTTCCTCAATTTCGGGGTAAATTTGATGTTTTTTTGATAGATTTCACCTTTAGTTTAAATTATCAAATGAGTAGAGCTTCATTTAATGTAAATAGTGATCCAGAAGATTCATTACGATCTTTACGTTTTGTTTTAAATCGAGAGATTGGATCAAATCAGTTAGTTTTAAGAATACCAAATTATGAGTCTTCAACTCAAGAGGGTTTCGATTCTTTATTTGCTTTAGGTCCAAAAGGCCATAGGACAAACTACAGATAATTACAGGGTTCAATTTACAAGATTTGATAAGACCTACTATTTGTGTAATGAAGATGCTGATCTTGAATTTGAAGTCTTAAAGGTTGAAGAAACTGAAGATAATCTTGGTGCTATAATTTATGTTTGGTATAAATTAGGTAATGTAGGACTTAATTTATGTAATTCAAATGATGATGAAGTATTGTCAGATGCATATTTTTTAGCTCAATATCGCAGTTTTAGGTTTGGAGAAGAACTCTAAGTTTCCTAGAGAAGTATGTTTTTTTTAAAATATAGATGTATAAATACTTGGTATAGAGTTTATTTGTAACAAAATGGAAAGTTTTGCGACGTATAAGTAAAACAATTTAATTAAAATAAAAATGTAATGATAAATAAAGGAACTATAGTATTAGGCTTATTAATAGGAGCAGCAGCAGGCATTTTGTTAGCCCCAGAAAAAGGCAGCATAACAAGAGGCAAACTAAAGAAAGAAGGGAAGGACATAAAAAATCAGTTATCTAATGATTTTAGAGAAGTTAAAGACGATGTTACAAAAGCATCAGAATCTTGTAAAGACACGCTAAAAAAAGAATTTAAAGATATTGCTTCAAAAACAAGCTATAAAACCGAACAGGCAATTACTTTCTTAGAAAAGCAATTAGCTATTTTAAAAGAGAAAAATAAAACGTTACAAAAGACAAGTTAAAAATCATTAAAAAAGGTCTTTTTTATTGTTGGCCATTCTTTTTTTAGGATGCCATAACAGGATGTACTGCGTCTAAAACCATCTTTTATAAGTGTGTCTTTTCTTAAGACACCTTCAAGTGTTACGCCCAGTTTTTCAGCAGCTTTTCTAGATTTTTGGTTCCGCTCGTCAATTCTAAATTCTACTTTATCAAAGTCTAAGGTTTCAAATGTATAGTGTAACATTAAAAATTTTATGTTTTTGTTTAACCCTGTTCCTTAAAACTCTTTACCAATCCAAGTCCAGCCAATGTGCAGGACTTTATTTTTTCAATTAATTAACCCAAACCGTGTGCTTCCAGTATATTGCTGTTTCTCTTTATCGCATGTAATAAAGGGTATCGTCCTTATATAATTGTAGTTCAACGAATTAATTTTTAATTTGAAAACGAGTGTTGTTATATTTGCTCTTCATTATTTATTTGTGATTTACAGAGGACTAGTGAAAATACAATAGCATTTTATATAAGGTTGATTAATAGCCCACGTCAGCCCCAACTACGTAAAACATTATCTATAATGTCATGGTTTAACATATTAAACCAATCACATTATGAAGATCGCTGCTATTAATGCACATTTAATTTATTACTGTTCTATAAAAGAACTGTTGAGTAAAAGACTAGTATTGTTTGCAATATTAAGTCTTAGTTTGTTTATGACTTCTGCCCAAACGTTTTGCGAGGATATCCCTGGTAGAGATTGTGATGATTGTCCTACGTATTCTGTTGCTGCTAACCCAGATTTAACGGTTAGTTGTGATCAGCCAATTGATGTGATACTCATCATTGATGAATCAAATTCTATTGGAAATGCAGGTGCTGAATCTGATGTGCAATTGGGCGTAGAAACGTTTCTAAGCGAATTAGAATGTACACCTGTTCGGGTGGCAATTATCGAGTTCGGTTCACGAGCAAACTATATTGTAAATGCATATACGCCAGTAGCAAATGTTCAGGCAGGTATGACTAACTATTTTACAGGAACAGCGTATAACGGACAAACATATGATCCCGATCAAGGAAATCTAGGAGGAACTAATTGGCAAGCTGCCTTAGTAAGGGCTAATTCATTGCCAACAGCCGATTTAATATTAATGTTTACCGATGGTGTACCAACTACGTATTCACCAAATGCTACGGTAACCGTTCCAGGGAATAATTATGACTTTTGTGGATCTGGTAGTTCTGCTGAGGAAGCAGAAATATATAATGCTGTGCAAATGGCAAATATCCTTAAAGGAAAAGGATCTCATATGTTTATTTTAGGTGTTGGAAATGTAAGTGCATCATTAATGAATGATATTTCAGATACTGATGAATATGGGCCTACAGAAACTATTGCAACTGCAGATTTTTATGTGGACCCTAACTTTTCTACGCTTGCTGATTGTTTTGCAAGTTTAGCTAATAGTATTTGTCCTATTCCAGCTCAAGTTGATGGTTCTACAATTTGTGAGTCAGATTCCAATGGTAACATATCTGTAACTATTAACTCAGGAGCTGTTGGCCCATTTGATATATCAGGAGCTGGTTTTCCAGGTTTTACAACTTCAAATTATTCATTTACAATAAGTAATCTACCTCCAGGGAATTATGGTGTAACCATATTAGATACTGGAAACCCAAGTTGTTTTAATACGGGAACTTTTCCTGTAGAAGTTATTGGAACTCCAAAAGTTACTCCAATATTTGATACAGTGGGAATTTGTGTTAACGATACAATAAATATTTTAACACTACCAATAACGTCTAACAATGCTATTGATGGAGCCTGGGCTGAAAATAATGGTGTATTTACTTTTACACCAAATGAAGCTGAGTGTGCAGAAGAGACCATATTAGTTATTAGTGAATATCCAGTAACACCAAATGATACAGCAACAGGCGATGTTTGTGTTGGTGACACTTTTGAGTATGAAAGTATTCAGTATGCAGTAGGATCACACGATATTCCAAGAGCAGATGACAATGGTTGTCCATACAAAACAGTGTTAACAGTAGCACCATATGAAGTCACACCAGACGATACAGCGTCAGGCGATGTATGTGTTGGGTCAACATTTACGTATGAAGGAACTGAGTACGAAGTAGGAACTTATGATATTGCAAGAACAGATAGCAACGGCTGTTCATGGACAACAGTCTTAACCGTATCAGCATACGAGGTTACACCAAATGATACAGCAACAGGCGATGTATGTGTTGGTGACACTTTTGAGTATGAAAGTATTCAGTATGCAGTAGGATCACACGATATTCCAAGAGCAGATGACAATGGTTGTCCATACAAAACAGTGTTAACAGTAGCACCATATGAAGTCACACCA
>JAWUWM010000059.1:0-18595 GCA_034111845.1 Psychroserpens sp.
CTGATACACAATAACTAATTGATAATCAACAGATTTATCTAAAAACTCAACGGGGGATAAAATATCAGCATTACGTTGTTCATTACTTTCAATAGAATTTTTAAGCGCACCTAAATCTGGATGCAATAGATCAGATACTATCGCAACATTTGTTTTTTGATCAATTACTTCAACAGCAAAATTCTTAACATTATTAATTGTATTTTTTTCGTTGTCTAATGGAACGACTTGTGCTCTATAACTTGTGACACCTACTCTACTTGCTGGCAATGTAAAGTTGACAATTTGTGAGGTTTGTGTTTTGCTAAATGTAAGCGGTTTAGAAAATACAGTTGAATTTCCTGCGGAAATTCTCAATTGAGTGTTAACAGTCGTATTCCCATTGTATGTTGCTATGACTTCTACAGGAAACTTATTTTTTAAATAGGCATAGCGATTCACGTTTAATTGCTGAAGCTTAATATCAGTATACGTTATAGTATCTCCCAAAATAACAGGAAATATAGATTGCTTGTAACGTTTTGTCATGTATGCATAATCGTTCCCATAGGTTTGATTTCCATCGGAAATGATAAGGGTTGGAGAGATAGAATTATTATACACTTCTGATAAACGTTCAAATATCTGAGCTAGATTAGATTGCTTTTCATTGAAGGATAATGAATCTGTTGACTGTACATCTTTCCCGAAACTGTAAAACTCTAGATTAAAATTATCGTTAAGTGCTTCATTAGATTTTAATAAACTTATTAAATCTGTAGTGTTTTGTGCCTGATTCAAATAACTTATAGATTCTGAATTATCTACAGCAACAACCAAATTAGGTTTTTCATTATAGTAGGTAATCTTATCGAACTTTGGGTTTATGAGCAATACAAAGATGGAGAAGTACGTTATAAAACGTAAGCCTGTTAATAACCAAGCACGTCTTCCTTTTAGTTTTGCTTTATAAGCATACTGAAAGAGCGCTAGTGATAGCGCTATTATTCCTGCTAATATTATGAATATTATTGTTTGTGTTTGCAATTAGATTTAGATGTTTAAGTTCTTTTCCAAATTCCTCTTAAATACTTTAAAATTATTTCTTAAAAATTTTAATTGAAAAAACAAAACGAACCAAAACAATGTAATAAAAAAAATCAAAGCAAAATATACTCCAGAATTTAATATTTTATTAATTATTAAGATACAAAAAGAGATAAATGCGACTATACCGAATGAAAAGAAATAGTCAATCCCAAAAATCTTAATTTCTACTTTTGTCTTTCCTTTTTCATTTAATATTTTTCCAACTGCATTTGAATAATTAATAAGGTTCCAAAGTATTCTTTTTTAGAGGTCATTAATTCGTCTCCAAAATAAAATTCTCTAAATTCAACTATTTTTTTTTCATTAATAAAAGTCTTATTATCTACATCTGCTTTTATATTTAATGATTCAAACAAATTCAATTTAACAAGAACATTTTTCAAAAACTTCATTTTCTTTCTTTTAAAAACTCTTCTAAGTCAACATGCCTCCGTCAACATTCAAGGTCTGTCCTGTGATATAAGTGCTCATATCACTTGCTAAGAAGACACAAGCATTTGCTATATCTTCTGGACTTCCGCCTCGTTTTAAAGGAATTGCGTTTCTCCAACCTTTCACCGTTTCTTCATCTAACTTGGCAGTCATTTCAGTCTCAATAAATCCAGGAGCAATAACATTGCTTCTAATATTTCTTGATCCTAACTCTAAAGCTACAGACTTAGAGAAGCCAATAATACCAGCTTTTGATGCTGCATAATTAGTTTGTCCTGCGTTACCTTTTACACCAACTACAGAACTCATATTAATTATAGAACCATTACGTTGTTTTAGCATCGTACGAAGTACTGCCTTGGTCATATTAAAAACCGACTTTAAGTTTACTTCGATGACTTTGTCAAAATCGCTTTCTCCCATTCTCATAAGGAGGTTATCTTTTGTAATCCCTGCATTATTTACTAAGATATCAATGCTCCCAAAATCTGAAAGAACATCTTCTACTAGTTTTTGAGAGTCATCGAAATTTGCTGCATTACTTTGATATCCTTTTACTTTTACACCAAGAGCATTCAATTCTTTTTCTAACTCATTTGCTGCTTCTACCGAAGCGCTATATGTAAATGCAACATTTGCTCCATGTTGCGCAAAAACTTCTGCAATCCCCTTTCCAATGCCTCTACTTGCACCAGTAATAATCGCTGTTTTTCCTTCTAATAATTTCATTGTCTATAGTTTAATAGTTGGCATTCAAATATAACAAATACAAGTTGTAGTATTTGTAAAAATTTCACAAAATCTTTTGAGGTTTTAAACAGCGTGTTTACTGCAAAAAATTATATTATAATCTTCACTAACTGAGTCCCACTAAGCATAAAAAAAGCAGCTACAAATAGATGCAACTGCTTTTGAATTATAATATTTCCGAAGAGAAAAAATTACATCTTAACATCTTCTGGTTGCTCGTAATTAAATAGATAATCAATATCCATTTCTTGGAGTTTACCGAGCTTCTCTAATGACTTGAAATCTATATCTTTTTTATTACCAATAACCATTACATTATAGTTTTCTCCTTTGATATTTGCATTAAAGAAATCACGTAAATCTGCCATAGTCATTTCTTTTATGGTGTTGTACATGTCTTCTCTGTTATCATTATCGATACCTAATTTTTTAAGGCGCTCATAATTCCAGAATACACTAGACTTTGTAATACGTTGTGCAGCTATCTTCTTTAATGTCGCCTCTTTAGCTGCATTAAATTGCTCTTCTGCTTCTGGCATGTTCGTCATTAACTCCATCATAGCATCAACTGCTTGTGGCATTTTATTAGCCTGAGTCCCCATATATGCCATAACATAGTTAGAATCATCTTTGTTTCTTGCTGTACTGTAACTAGCATAGGCAGAATACGCTAACGATTTTGATTCTCTAATTTCTTGAAAAACAATAGATGACAATCCGCTACCAAAATAGGTATTAAACAATGTTGAAGCTGCCATGTTTTCTGCATTGAAAGGATCTCCTTTTGCTAAGAATATCATTTCAGATTGCACCATGTCGAAATCAACGAAGTATACATTTCCGCCTGTTTCTTTCTCCAAATAAGCCATAGCTTCAGGGTATGTTTTTAAGTCTTCAGCTACTTTATGATTCATATTTAAAGCTGTTACTGCTGCATCAATATCTTTTCCGTAGTAAAAAATACGTTGCTCAAAGTTCTTCATCTCTTTTACGATGTTTACCAAATCTGCAGGATACATATCATTAAGCTCCTTAGTTTGAAAAATATTTCTCAAGCGTGAGTTATCGCCATATTTACCGTAATTCATTAAACCATTTCTAAGAATATTTCCTTTTTGTGTTTTACCATCTACTCTACTTTTTGTAATAGATTCTACATACTTATTATACGCGTCTTGATCTGGCACAGCATTGTTCCATAAATGTTCTAAAAGCTCTAATCCTTTAGGTAAGTTTTCTTTTAACCCGTTAAGTCCAACATAAGTAGTCTCTGCTCCTGCACTTACATAATAGCTCACACCTAACTTGTAGAATTCTTTTTTCAATTCTTCAGCAGAATATTTATCTGTTCCTAAATACTCTAAGTATCCAGCAGCAAGTCCTAGTTGTTTATCATTATCGCTTCCCATATCAAAAATGATATTCATGTCAAACAAGTCATTATTCTCGTTATTAATGTAAGCGACTTCAATACCATTGTCCATTTTAGTTTCCTTGATTTCTTCTTGGTAATCAATAAACTTAGGTTTTAAAGGTTGAGATTCCATTTTGCCAAAATTCACTAAAAATGGAGAACTCATTTCTCTATTCACTTTTACTGGTGTAATTCCTGGATTTTGAACTTTTACAATTGATGCATCCTCACCTTGACGCTTGTAAGTCAACACATAATTACCTTTGTAGAATGTGTTTGCAAAATCAACTAATTCTTGTTTTGTTATTGTCTTTAAATCATCCAAAAACTGTACTTTATTTTTCCAGTTTTCATCTTTGATAAATGCGTTTACATACATATCTGCTAAAGCAGAGTTGTTTTCATATTGTCGCGTTTGACTTAGTTTTAGGTCATTAATAACCGCATCCATCATCCATTCATCAAACTCTCCTTTTTTCAATTTCTCAATTTGAGCTAAAATCAAAGCTTTGACATCATCTAAAGATTGACCTTCTTTTGGCCCTCCACTAAATGTATGATATCCATATTCTTTTAAGAAGGTTGGACTACAACCAGCATATTGCACCAATTGTTTTTGATTTAAATTTAAATCTATAAGCCCAGCGTTACCATTAGCCAGAATCATATCTGCCATTGTAATAAGTTTTTCTTGTTTTGTACCTGCACTTTCAGTTCTAAACGCTATCGAAAGACTTTCGGCAGTTGGACCAAAAACTTCGTTAACAACTGTTGTCGTAATCGGCTCTTCTATTGGTAATGTTGGATGTACTACTTCTTTCCTCTCAAATTTTCCGAAGACATCATTAACAGATTTTATAGTCTCATCAAAATCTAAATCACCTACTAATACCATTGCCATATTATTAGGCACGTAATATTTATCAAAATAGTTGTTAATATCAACCATTGATGGGTTTTTTAAATGATCTGCAATACCAATAGTTGATTGTTGACCATAAGGATGATTTGGGAATAAGCCTTCTAACATTGCTGCATAACGCTTACGACCATCACTATCTTGACCTCTATTAAATTCTTCAAAAACAGCTTCTAACTCTGTATGAAACAAACGTAATACTAATTGGCTAAAACGCTCTCCTTCTAAATGTAACCACTTATCTAGTTCATTGGCAGGTATTTTATTAGTGTATACTGTTTGCTCAAACCATGTGTAAGCATTAGTTCCTGTTGCACCTAATGATGCCATCATTTTGTCGTACTCATTAGCAATACTATGATTTGAAGCTTCTAATGATACTTCATCAATCTTTTTGTATAGCTCTAATTTTTTAGCAGGATCTTTTTCTGCTCTGTGCTGCTCATACAAATCAGAAATTTGATCTAAATACACTTTTTCTTTTTCCCAGTCTGCAGATCCAATCTCGTCAGTCCCTTTAAACACCATATGTTCTAAGTAGTGCGCTAAACCTGTAGATTCTTTAGGATCATAGTTAGAACCAGCTTTTACTGCAATGTACGTTTGAATTTTTGGTTCATCTACGTTTTTACTTAAGTAGACTTTGAGTCCGTTATCCAAAGTATACAGACGTAAACCTGTTGGATCATTAGATACAGCTTCATAAGAGAACCCATTAGCATCTTTTGTGGATTCAACTGCATAAGCTAAATCTTTGTTTTCATTTTCAGTTTTGCAATTGTACGCCAAAGTGACGATAAAAAGTATTGCAATTAATTTGATTTGTTTCATTGAGATTGATTTGATTTAAAAAAAAATTCCGTTGACAAGTTACTGTCAACGGAATTACAACGTACGTTATTTATATTTATTTTAACAAGAATTATCTTATTTATTCATTACTTCTGCTACTTTTTTACCAATCTCTGCAGGTGATTCAACAACATGAATTCCACATGCTCTCATGATCTTCTTTTTTGCTTGAGCAGTATCGTCACTTCCTCCAACAATTGCTCCAGCATGACCCATTGTACGTCCTGCAGGTGCAGTTTCTCCAGCTATAAAGCCAATAACTGGTTTTTTACTTCCGCTAGCTTTATACCAGTTTGCAGCATCTGCTTCTAGCTGACCTCCAATTTCACCAATCATAACAACAGCTTCAGTTTCTGGATCGTTGATTAATAACTCAACAGCTTCTTTAGTCGTGGTCCCAATAATAGGATCTCCTCCAATACCAATTGCAGTTGTAATTCCTAAGCCTTGTTTTACGACCTGATCTGCAGCTTCATAAGTTAATGTACCTGATTTAGATACGATACCTACAGTTCCTTTTTTGAAAACAAAACCTGGCATAATACCAACCTTAGCTTCACCTGGAGTAATAACTCCTGGACAGTTAGGACCAATTAATCTACAATCTCTATCTTTAATATATGTTGAAGCTTTAATCATATCTGCAACAGGAATACCTTCAGTAATTGTAATAATCACTTTGATACCTGCATCCGCAGCTTCCATAATTGCATCAGCAGCAAATGCTGGCGGAACAAAGATAATAGTTGTATCTGCTCCAACCTCTTTAACAGCTTCAGCAACTGTATTAAAAACAGGTCTATCTAAGTGTGTTTGACCGCCTTTTCCTGGAGTCACACCGCCAACAACATTTGTTCCATACTCAATCATTTGACCAGCGTGAAATGTACCTTCACTACCAGTAAATCCTTGAACAATTATTTTTGAATCTTTATTAACTAAAACGCTCATTTGTGTTTGTTTTATCGCTTATTTTCTTCGGAAATACACCGTTACAAGAAATTAAGGCTATTTATGATTTTGATTTTAAGTTTTTGTGCAATCAAATGCTGTGTTTTTGATTGTGAGCACAAAAATAAGATATTGCTTATGATTTTTTAAACTTTTTAAACTTTTATTTCGGCATAAGAATTTAAGCTTTCAGAACTATCATCTGCTAACTGACTTATCTCGTATCCTTTATACAATTTACCTTCTTTTACTTCCCAGATTGTAATGAAATGTGCCAAAGGATCTTCCTTTTTTGGTCTCTCAATAGAAGTTACATATACCGTGTATCTAGCAGTCACCATATTGCCATCTTCTAAAAGGTGACTTAATCTGGGTTTAAACGAAATAAAAGATTTCTTTAGGTCTTCAAGCATGTTTTCCATGCCTTTGTAATCTAATTCTCTAAAGCCTTTACTACTATTCCAATTCAATTTACAATCTTTATGGTAATAACTTAAGACACCGTCATCCTTCACTAAATCTAAATCGTAAAATGTTTTGACAATTTCTTTTGCAGACATTTATATATTTTTTAATTTCTTTAATATTTCTGGAATCTTCCTTAGGTAAGCCATTTCTTTAAACTTTTCTCTTGCTTCAATTGCCGGTGATCCAAAATATGTCCCGTTTGGTTTCGTAGAATGTCCCAATCCAGATTGTGCATAGATAACAGTTCCTTTTGCTATCGTTATGCCACTTTTCACGCCTACTTGTCCCCAAATTGTGACCTCATCTTCAACGACAACACATCCTGCAATACCAGTCTGTGAGGCAATTAAACATTTTTTACCAATAAGTGTATCATGTCCAATTTGGATTTGATTATCCAATTTTGAACCCTCTCCAATAGTTGTATCTCCAGTAACACCTTTATCAATTGTACACAATGCACCTATATCAACATTATCTTCAATTATAATACGACCACCAGATAGTAATTGGTCATAACCCTCAGGTCTATTTTTATAATAAAATGCACTTGCTCCTAATACTGTACCCGCATGAATGGTTACATTATTACCTATAATAGTATCATCATAAATGCTAACATTGGAATGAATGAGGCAATTATCACCAATAGTGACATTATTACCTATAAAAGAATTAGGCTGAATTATTGTATTCTGACCAATTGTAGCCGATTGTGAAATAGCTGAACTTGATGACTGAAAAGGTTTAAAGTGACTTGTCAATTTATTAAAATCCCTAAAAGGATCATCACTAATTAAAAGCGCTTTTCCTTCTGGGCAACCTACTTTTTTGTTGATTAAAACAATAGTCGCTGCACTTTCTAATGCCTTATCATAGTACTTTGGATGATCTACAAAAACGATATCACCAGATTCCACAACATGAATTTCGTTCATTCCTAAAACCGGAAAATCATCTGCTCCAATATATTCTGTAGAAATAAGGTTAGCAATTTCTTTGAGTGTATGCGCTTTTGGAAACTTCATTTTTTTTTAGTCTGCAGTTTACAGGCATCTGTCTTCATTAGCTTGAGTAAACACTGCAAACTAAAAAATGATTACTGCCTACTTTATTTTCTATTCTTTAACACGTTCTTTATAAGTTCCTTTTTCTGTTTCTATTTTTATTTTATCACCTTCATTAATAAATAAAGGCACATTAACTTCTGCTCCAGTTTCTACAGTTGCAGGCTTTGTTGCATTTGTCGCTGTATTCCCTTTGATTCCTGGTTCAGTCGCAGTTACTTCTAATACAACACTTGCTGGCATATCTACTGATAATGGCATATTATCTTCAGTGTTAATTAAAACAGTTACTATCTCTCCTTCTTTCATTAAATCTGCACGATCAAGTGCTGCATCTAACAAACGGATTTGTGTGTAATCCGCTTCATTCATAAAGTGATAGAATTCACCGTCATGATATAAAAACTGGAATTTATGCGTTTCAACACGTACATCTTCAATTTTATGACCTGCAGAAAATGTATTATCCAAAACTTTACCATTAGTAACACTTTTCATTTTAGTTCTCACAAATGCTGGACCTTTACCTGGTTTTACATGTAAAAATTCTATGATTTTATAAATGTCGTTGTTGTATTTAATACATAATCCGTTTCTTATATCTGAAGTACTTGCCATAATATTGCCCACGAAAGTGGGTGTCTTTTAATAGTTAATTTTAAAATTGTTTGTCGTTGGTTTATTAACTCAAACACTACTTACTGATGTATTATCTTTTCCGAAGAAAAATTAATTTGATTTAAAATACCCTTTCATAATTCCGCGATGTGAATTTTTAATAAACTGAAGAATTTCATCACGCTCAGTAGTCGCCTGCATTTCTGCTTCTATCAAATCTGAAGCCTGAGTATTATTATAATTCTTTTGATATAACATTCTATATATATCCTGAATTTCTCTAATTTTCTCTGTTGTAAACCCTCTGCGACGCAAGCCTACAGAGTTAATACCCACATAAGATAGTGGCTCGCGACCAGCCTTTACATAAGGTGGTACATCTTTTCTAACTAAAGACCCCCCTGTTACGAAGGCATGATTTCCAATAGATACAAATTGGTGCACAGCAGTCATTCCTGCTAAAACCACGTAATCTCCGACATTAATATGTCCTGCTAATGTACTATTGTTTGAAAAAATACAGTTGTTACCAACAATACAATCGTGAGCAATATGGCAATATGCCATGATTAAACAGTTATTTCCAATAACAGTTTTCATTTTATCTGTAGTTCCTCTATTAATCGTAACACACTCTCTTATAGTTACATTATCGCCTATTACCGTAAGTGTATCTTCATCATTATATTTTAGATCTTGTGGTACAGCAGAAATTACAGATCCAGGGAAAATATTACAATTTTTCCCTATTCTTGCGCCTTCCATTATCGTCACGTTACTTCCTATCCAAGTCCCTTCTCCAATAATAACATTACTGTAAATAGTAGTAAAAGGTTCTATAACTACATTCTTTGCGATTTTTGCTCCAGGATGTACGTATGCTAAAGGTTGGTTCATTTTTTAATATTTATTATTTTCAAAGGTAAAAATGTGTTCGCTAATAAAGATTGATCGTTTTATTATCAAATCGTCTAAGCTGGGTTCATTTTTTCGTTTTAATTATTTTTCCGAGGTAAAATATATTCGACAAGATTACTTATAGATTTATAGATCTTTATTATTATTTCGTCTAAGCTCAGTTTCTTTATATATTACTATAATTTCTAAAGTACTTTTAGTTGTAACTAAATTTTATTAATTCGTTAAAAATACGTCAAATATTATTTATTTCACTTTTGAAATTTGTGCCATTAATTCCGCCTCTGCACACAATACACCATTAGCATAGGCATAGCCTTGCATATGGCAAATACCACGACGTATTGGAGATATTAATGTACACTTAAATATGAGTGTATCACCAGGCACAACTTTTTTCTTGAACTTTACTTTATCAATCTTCATGAAGAATGTTAAGTAATTCTCTGGGTCTGGCACTGTACTAAGAACAAGGATTCCTCCTGTTTGCGCCATAGCTTCAACAATTAAAACACCTGGCATTACAGGTGCTCCAGGAAAATGACCTTTGAAAAACTCTTCATTCATGGTCACATTTTTCATTCCTATGACATGATTTTCAGTAAGTTCAAAAACTTTATCCAATAATAGAAATGGTTGTCTATGAGGTAACATATCCATGATTTGCATCACGTCCATTAAAGGCTCTTGATTTAAATCTATTTGTGGGACATTATTACGACGTTCATTCTTAATAATTTTAGACAATTTTTTTGCAAACTGAGTATTAATATAATGACCAGGCTTGTTAGCGATAACTTTTCCTCTAATACGAGTACGTATTAAAGCTAAATCACCAATAACATCTAAAAGCTTATGTCTCGCAGCTTCATTAGGATGATGCAATGTCAAATTATCTAAGATCCCATTTTGTTTAATGGCTATAGAATCTTTGTTAAAGGCTACTTTTAACTTCTCCATCGTTTCTGGAGATAATTCTTTATCTACATACACGATAGCATTGTTGAGATCACCTCCTTTTATAAGACCATGTTCTAATAACATTTCTAATTCATGAAGAAAACTAAAAGTCCTAGAGTCTGAGATATCCGCTTTAAAATCTGACATATGATTTAAAGTCGCATTTTGAGTACCTAAAACTTTCGTGCCAAAGTCAACCATAGTAGTAACCTGGTATTCCTTAGATGGCATAACTACGATTTCGCTTCCTGTTTCTTCATCAATATAGGACACCACATCAGATATGACATATTCTTCTCTAAAATCTTCTTGATCAATAATACCTGCTTTTTCAATAGCTTCAACAAAAAACTTTGACGATCCATCCATAATTGGAGGTTCAGCAGCGTTAAGCTCTATAATGGCGTTATCAACATCTAATCCTACCAAAGCAGCCAATACATGTTCTGAAGTTTGAATGGTTACTCCATTTTTCTCTAGACATGTTCCTCTTTGGGTATTAGTGACATAGTTAACATCTGCCTCAATTACAGGTGACCCTTCGAGATCTACTCTTTTAAAAGAAAATCCATTATTTGTTGGTGCAGGACAAAATGTAATAGTTACCTCTTTTCCCGTATGCAATCCAACACCTTTAAGAGAAATTTGATTCTCTATCGTTTTCTGTTTAATATCTGTTTTAATTATTGCCATTTACTTTTTTTTCTAAATCATTAATGGATTTTACAATCTTAGGTAAATTTTTAAAATGCACATAAGATTTGTTCCAATCTCCAAATGTAAATGAAGGAGATCCCTGTAATATTTCATTATCTTTTACGTGTCTTCCAATACCAGATTGTGCTTGTACACGAACATTATTACCAATTGTAATATGACCAGCAATACCTACTTGACCGCCAATAAGGCAATTTTCACCAATTTTAGCCGATCCAGCAATTCCAGTTTGAGCAGCTATTACTGTATTTTTACCAATCTCAACATTATGTGCTATTTGGATTTGATTATCTAATTTAACGCCTCTTCTTATAATTGTAGACCCTAATGTGGCTCTGTCGATAGTCGTTGCGGCACCAACATCTACATAATCCTCGATAATCACGTTACCTATTTGGGGCATTTTACTATATTCTCCCTTTTGATCTGGCACAAAACCAAAACCATCGGCTCCAATAATAACTCCCGAATTAATAACGCAGTGGCTTCCAATAACGCTTTCTGAATAAATCTTAGCACCGGAAAAAACGATTGTGTTATCGCCAATAGTAACATTATCACCTATATATGCATTAGGAAAAACCTTTACATTATCACCTAGACTTACATTATCACCTATATAACTAAAAGCACCTATATAGATATCGTTTCCTAGTTTAGTGGACTCTGAAATAAACGATGGTTGTTCAATACCTTGTTTATTCAGCTTCACTTGATTATAGTACTCTAATAGTTTTGAGAACGATTGATACGCATCTTCAACCTTTATAAGCGTTGTTGAGATATCATTTTCTGGCTCAAATGTCTTATTGACTATTGTAATTGATGCTTTTGTAGAATATATAAATGAATTATACTTAGGGTTTGCCAAAAAGGTCAAAGAGCCCTCGGTACCTTCTTCAATTTTTGAAAGTTTAGAAACTTCAACCTCAGGATTACCTACGATTTCGCCTTCTAAAATTCCAGCTATTTGTTGTGCTGTAAAGTTCATTGTCGCAAAAATAGGAAAAATGTCGAAATTATTAACAGTTGTTTGTATTTAAAAAGATTAGATGTTTTGTTGTTTGTTGTTTCGTCGTGGATTTATTAATATTACCCGTTTACTACATTCAATATTAAATTTAAAAAAAAGGATCCTTTTTGTTTCTTCGGAAATTTTAAAACTTGGAAAAATACAACCATAACCAACCCTTTTTTGATGCTCTTAAAACTTCGAAATCACGGGTACTTACGCCTTTTAAAAACGGGTTATTATTGATTTTATTGCTGTTATATTGTGGGTTTGCCTATTATAAATTAGGCTTATATATTCTACAATGATTGAAGATATAAAATAGATCACTCAAATTCTTGATCGTATGTTTTGAATTTTAATTGTTAGAACTTTATAGTAATGAGCCGGTGAGTTAAAGTAAACTTTGCGACCCCTCACCTATTCTAGAATAACAGTTAGCGTGAGAAAACTGAAAACTAACATTAAAACCGAGACTTAACACTATTCTTTAGGATAACAGATATAGTATTTAGTAACCGATTTAGAAAGCGCTTTAATATTAAATTGATCTGATGCCTTTGCAATATCTACCACTTTTCCAGATTTCTGTAAAATTTTAATTTTCTGTCTTTTAGACTGATAGGCTAAATTTGAAATTTCATCACTAAAAACAAAGTACTCCGCATCCTTTTCAGAGATACTATATTCAGAAACCAATTTAGCAATATGTTTATCCAAGGTTGATTTCTTGATGGGTCTATTTTTAAGCTTAATCTTTAATAAATCTCTGTTTATAATCATACTGCAAAGATGTTTTAATATAAAATCATCATGATATTGCCAATCTTTCATAGCAGACATAATATCAGTATCATCCAACCTAGAAAAGGTTTCTAAAGTAGTATCGTCAAAATTAGCACTTGTAATTTCATTCCGAAGAAAAAAAGATAAAGCATCACTAGCTCTTAATATTACACCTTGATTTGTAAGTGCTTTGGCCCTTTTTAAAACACGTGTTAATAGTTGCTCTGCAACCAAACCAGTTTTGTGTAAATAAACTTGCCAATACATAAAACGTCTCGCTACCAAAAATTTCTCAACACTGTAAATTCCTTTCTCTTCAACAACCAACCTATCCTCTACAACGTTAAGCATTGTGATTAAGCGTTCACTATTCACATTACCTTCCGCAACTCCTGTATAAAAACTATCGCGTTTGAGGTAATCTGCTCTATCCATATCAAATTGGCTAGAAATTAACTCACATAAAAACGGTCTAACATGCTTACCCTCGAAAATTTGAATAGCTAGCGTTAAACTTCCGTTAAATTCCTCATTGAGTTTTTGCATAAAACGCAAAGAAATGGTTTCATGAGAAATTCCATTGACGATACTGTGTTCCATGGCGTGAGAGAATGGTCCATGACCGATATCGTGTAATAAAATAGCGATATACAATGCTCTTTCTTCGTCTCCAGAAATCATAACCTCCTTAAAACGAAGCACGTTGACAGCCTTTTGCATTAAATACATGCAACCTATGGCGTGTTGAAATCTTGTATGATGAGCTCCAGGATAAACCAAATGGGATAATCCCATTTGAGAGATACGACGTAATCTTTGGAAATATTTGTGCTCAATTAAATCGAAAATATCCGAATTGGGAATAGTAATAAATCCGTAAATTGGATCGTTAAAGATTTTAAGTTTGTTACTTGTCTTCAAACTGAAAAATTTTATACCATATAAAATGGTAGCATATTAATTATAAACAAATATACATGAACACTATAAATATTCTTTGGGTTGACGATGAAATCGATCTTTTAAAACCACATATCATTTTTCTAGAACAGAAACAATATAAAGTTACAACCTGTAAAAGTGGAACAGAAGCTATTGATATCATAGATGATACGAGCTTTGATATTGTGTTTTTAGACGAGAATATGCCTGGCCTTACAGGTTTAGAAACCTTGCACGAAATTAAAGAACGTCGCGCCAATCTTCCGGTAGTTATGATTACTAAGAGTGAAGAGGAGTATATTATGGAAGAAGCGATTGGTAATAAAATAGCAGATTACCTAATTAAGCCAGTAAACCCTAATCAAATTCTATTGAGTTTAAAAAAGAACTTAGATCACAGCAGGCTAGTTTCAGAAAAAACAACATCAAACTATCAACAAGAATTTAGAAAGATTGCTATGGATATGTCCATGGTCAATACATTTGATGAATGGAGTGATTTGTACCAAAAACTGGTCTATTGGGAATTACAACTTGAAGATATTGAAGATGTTGGCATGACAGAGATATTGGAGTCTCAAAAAAATGAGGCCAATGTACAGTTTGGAAAATTTATTGATAAAAATTATGCAGATTGGTTTGAGCCCAATGTGGACGCCCCAACGATGTCTCATAATCTTTTTAGAGAAAAAGTGGTACCAGAATTAAGTAAAGAACAACCTACCTTATTAATCGTAATTGATAATTTACGTTATGATCAATGGAAAGCTTTTGAACCTATCGTTAATAATTACTACAAAAAAGTATCTGAGGAACCATTTTACAGTATTCTACCTACTGCGACTCAATACGCAAGGAATGCTATATTTTCTGGATTAATGCCTTTAGACATGGAGAAATTACATCCAAACTTTTGGAAAAATGATACCGATGAAGGTGGGAAAAATATGCATGAATATGACTTTTTGAAAGCTCAACTAAAACGTTTAGGTCTACAAAACTTAAAAACAGAATACCATAAAATTACTAATTTAAGAGCAGGAAAAAAATTATCTGAAAATTTTAAATCATTAAAAGATAATGACCTTTCTGTGATAGTGTACAATTTTGTAGACATGCTTTCTCACTCTAAAACAGAAATGGATGTCGTTAAAGAATTAGCATCTAATGACAAAGCCTATCGTTCTTTAACAGTAAGTTGGTTTAAAAACTCACCCTTATTAGAAATGATTCAACAAGCCCAAGATTTAGGTTTTAAATTAATTCTTACCACAGATCATGGGACTATAAACGTTAAGAATCCTTCAAAAGTTATTGGTGATCGTGATACAAGTTTAAACTTACGATATAAAACTGGTCGTAGCTTAACTTATGAAGCTAAGGAGGTTATAGTCGCTAAAGATCCTAAATCTATTCATTTACCTGCACTAACCATGAGTAGCTCTTTTATTTTTGCAAAAAGCGATTATTTCTTAGCATACCCAAATAACTATAATCACTATGTTGGGTATTATAAAAACACATACCAACATGGTGGTGTTTCTTTGGAGGAAATGATTATTCCGTTTGTTGTTTTGAATCCTAAAAACTAGGAACAATTGTTTTGAATTAATCACAACCTATTTGAAAAAACAGAAGGTTATAAATCATTAGATTTGTAACCTTTTTTTAGTGACTAAACTTTTCTCATTTAGTGATTTAGAATGATAAATCAAATTGCAACAACTATCCTTGTAATGCATATAAAACCGATGAAATACACTATTATTTAGTTATTACCAATAATTATTACTATCATTGTATGAGGAATAAGGTTATAAAACTTATTTGAAGTTATAATTATGTCAAGATATTTAGAAATAGAATATGAACTTGAAGATATAGAGACTGTTGCAAAACAAATCTTAAATCACTTATCTTCAAAAACAATTTTATTTTATGGTGACATGGGTACAGGAAAAACAACACTTATTAAGTCGTTAGTTAAATTAATTGGCAGTGATGACAGCGTTAATAGCCCAACATTTTCAATTGTTAACGATTATAAGCTAAAAGACCATTGTATTTACCATTTTGACTTATACAGAATTAAAGATCAAGAAGAAGCTTTGAATTTTGGTTTTGAAGATTATTTGTACACGTCTAATTGGGTCTTTATAGAATGGCCTAAATATGTGCTAACCTTGTTACCAGAAAACACAAATACAATAGATATTTCTTACAAAAATAAGACCTCAAGACTCCTCAAATTGAGCCAGGAACTAAATATTAACCCAGAAAACCAACAAAAAGCAGTAAAATATTGAAAATAAATTAGCAAGTTCATACCGCATCATAGTTACAGACTACGGAAAAACCGTAACTGAAAGGCGATTTTAGAGTGTTTTTTAACACTCATTTTAACAGTTTTAGATATAGAGCATTGCTATATTTGAACAATTAATTAATTTAATCCCTTACAATTATGAAGAACAAAAAAGTATTACTTGCAATTGCAATTTTCGGTGGCGTATTATTTACAGCTCAGGCAACTGATTTAATCAACCTAGATGGACAAGATAAAACTGAAATCAGAAAGCAAAAAAGAAAACTTATCAAAAACACATAATACGATAAGCAAGAGTGCTGTAGTTGGAAGTATTTTTGGTACTTTTATAGCAGCTACTCCTTTACTTTTTTCATTACATGAAAGTGTTCCAGCCCAAAAAGTCTGGAACACTTTTTTATTTACCTATGATAGTTTATTTTGGGAAGATGCACAATATGCGATGTGGGTTGTTACTGGTAAAGTTATTCCTTTACTACTATTACTAGTATGGTTTTTCACGAATAGAAATTGGTGGTATCATGCGCTTTTGGTTCCAATAGTAATGTATATATTTCAAATCATAGGAGTAGTTAATGGCGATATTACTAATGTTGACGAATTTCAATTAATATACATGTTACCAATTATGGCAATTATTATTCCATCTATTTATCTCATCAGAGCCAAAATGTTTAACAAAATTAATGATGCAGGAAAAACAATGCAAGAATTAGAAGAAGAGTTTACGATGAAACCCAAAGGAGTTTGGAGCACTATTAAGCAGTATTTTTAATTTCAACGTTACTCTCATAAGCGTTAATCAAATAATTATTTGTAATTTGAATCTTCAATTAGAAATTCAATGAGCGAATCATTATCTCCATTTACAAAGGCCCAATTATTACCGCAAGAAGAAATGCTTGAGGTGTACAAAAAAAAAGGTGATTTGTTTATAGGTATCCCGAAAGAAACTTATTTCCAGGAAAAACGAGTATGTCTAACTCCAGATGCTGTTTCGGCTTTGGTCTCTAACGGTCATCGCGTGATGATTGAGTCTGGTGCTGGTGAAGGTGCTAATTTCAAAGATAAAGCTTATAGTGAGGCTGGCGCAGAAGTTACAAAAGACACGTCTAAAGTTTTCTCCTGCCCTATTCTTTTAAAGGTAGAACCTCCATCTTTAGATGAAATCAAACTGATTAATCCTCAAACACTACTAATCTCAGCACTCCAACTTAAAACTCAAAGTAAAAGTTATTTTCAAGCTTTAGCCACTAAACGAGTGACTGCATTAGCATTTGAATTTATAAAAGATGAAGATGGTGCTTATCCTGCTGTGCGATCACTAAGCGAAATTGCGGGCACAGCATCCATACTAATTGCTTCAGAACTGTTATCAAACATCAATGGTGGCAATGGACTCATGCTAGGAAACATTAGCGGAGTACCTCCAACAGAAGTGGTAATCATTGGTGCAGGTACCGTTGGCGAATTTGCTGCTCGATCTGCAATTGGCTTAGGTGCAAATGTGAAAATATTTGATAACTCCATTACAAAATTGCGTTGTATCCAATCGAACTTAGGTCGAACGCTATACACATCAACCTTACAGCCTAAGAACTTATTAAAAGCCTTAAAACGTTGTGATGTCGCTATTGGAGCTGTACGTGGAAACAATCGTTCTCCTATTGTAGTTACAGAAGCTATGGTTAATGCCATGAAGTCTGGATCTGTAGTCATTGATGTGAGTATCGATATGGGTGGTTGTTTTGAAACCAGTGAAGTCACCAATCACGACAAGCCCACCTTTGATTATAATGGTGTGACGCATTATTGCGTACCAAATATCCCTGCACGCTACTCGCGATCTGCTTCTGTATCATTAAGTAATATATTTACACCTTACCTTTTAAAAATTGCGGAAGATGGCGGTATAGAAAATGCCATTCGTTTTGATCGTGGTTTAAAAAATGGGTTGTATTTTTACCACGGAATTTTAACCAACAAATCTGTCGCAGATTGGTTTGATTTAGATTGTAGCGACCTTAACTTGTTAATTTTCTAGAAACACATAATCATTGCTTTTACACGACTACGTATAAAGTGTTATCATTCTATAGAAATAACTGATAAACTATATTATATGGCGTTTAAAAACAACTCATAAAAACACATGAAATTACTACATCGTATTGGCTATTATTTAGGAGGATTCTCCCTTGGTCTCATTTTACTAGCTTTTTTTTTAAGTGGAAAAAAAACATCTTGTGATTATAGCCCCAATGCAAGAACAATTAAAAATATCAACATTAAAAAACACTTATATTCTGAAGCTACAGCAAACTCGATGAAAACATATAGTCTAGATTCACTTGATGTTTTTAACTTAATTAAA
>JAWUWM010000060.1:0-14908 GCA_034111845.1 Psychroserpens sp.
AAAAAAGTTTCCTAAATCTTGAGGTTCATTAACATCCCAAAATTGTAATTGTGCAGTCGTTGTAATTAACTGTGTTGCACGCTTTACATCTTTAACACCTGGTAATTCTACCAATACACGTCCAGAATTTCCTAAACGTTGAATGTTTGGTGATGTTACACCAAATTGATCAATACGCTTACGTAATACTTCAAAAGCAGAAACGATAGACTCATCTACCTTTTCTTCTAATTTCTTTTTCACCTCTGCATCAGACATAGAAATGTTTACGACATCATCTAAATCTCTATTTGCAAAAATATCTGGTGATGCTAATTTTTGGTCACCTTTTACATTGTCCCAAGCGGTGTAAAAAGATTCAAGATAAGATTCTTGAGCATCTTTTTGAATTTCTTCTGCATCAAGCAATGCTTTATTAAAAGCTGGATCTTTACTTTTGTTTGATAAACCTACTAAGATATCTTTTACCGAAATTTGAAGAATCACATTTAATCCTCCTTTAAGGTCGAGACCAAGGTTCATTGATTTTTCTTTCACTTCTTTACCTGTGAAACTCGCAATACCAATATTATAAGCCTCTACATTAGATAAAGAATCTATGTAGGCAATTTCACCCTCATTTATGGCATCTGGATTGTCGTATTTACTTTCTGCAAACGTTTTTGCAGCGTTGTCAATCTGGTTGTTTTTGAATGTAAATGATAATTGGTAAATACTTACCAATCCAAATAGCAGTGCAAAAATCTTTATTAATCCTTTGTTTTGCATTATTTTGTTGTTTAAGTCAATTTATAATCCGAAAATTTTCGGAAGCGCAAATATAAAATTTACACTTGATTTGACAATTGTTTTTATTGATTATATAATAGGTAAGACACCGAGCGTATATTAAAGTACTTTCGATTTTATTTTCTACGGAAATTTTCTGGAAAGAATTATAGTCTGTTTAACTACAATTAGAGATACCATTAACTAAAGGTCCTGCCCTTACTTCTGGAATTTTGTAAGCTATGTGATTTATTGCGATTGCAATAGCTCTACTGTATTTGTAAGCAACCATCACTTGGTTGTCTTTTGAATCGGATGGTTCACTATCATCAACCCCTAAAACATTAGGATTAATCAATCGATCATTCTCAACTTTGATTTCTAATGCTAATTGATTGTCTGATTCTGTAATGTCGTGACCTTGATGAATCTCATAGACATCAAAATTGTATTGGATTGTTTTCTCTTTGGAAGGTGTATTGCTTTGATTATGGTCTTGAGATAGATACCCTAAATCAAGCGCACTCTCATTAGACAACAATGATTTAATGCTATCAACATCAGAATTACTGTAATACGTGATTTTTAACTGACCATTTTGAAGCGCTTGAACCTTAATATCATTTACACCAGCAGTTTGTAACTGTTGTTTAACACTTGTTATGGTATTTAGCGTGTCTTCGGTCGAGACATTTTCCGAAGAAAACTGAAGTACAATCTTCTGATTAGGCATTGCAGTTTGCTGTGTACTAGCTATGCTACCTAAAAAGGTGAGTGTAATAATGAGAATACTAATGTACCATCTCGAATTCATGCTTCAAATATATAAAAAAAACAGCATTTAAGTGGTATCGTTCTGTAGTCAAGATGTTGAACCTGGAACTATAAATTATTTAAAAGACTAAAGATTGAGAAGTTACATTTCTCAAGCATTAATAAAAAAGGCTACCATTAAAATGATAGCCTTATATATACTTAAAAAGTGATGTGATTACAGTTCTAACAATCCGTTAGTCGCTTTTACACCTTCAGCAGATTCTGCTAATTTTGTTTTTTCAGCATCTGATAAGCTAATTTCAACTATTTTTTCAATTCCGTTAGCACCTAAAACACATGGGACTCCAATTGATAAATCATGTAATCCAAATTCTCCTGCTAATAGCGCAGAGCAAGGGAATATTTTTTTAGTGTCACAAGCAATAGCTTGAACCATTGAAGATACAGCTGCTCCTGGAGCGTACCAAGCAGATGTGCCTAATAAGCCTGTAAGTGTAGCCCCACCCACTTTAGTATCATGTACAACTTGATCCATTCTCTCTTGGGATAAAAACTCAGAAACCTTTACGCTGTTTCTTGCTGCTTTACCAATTAATGGCACCATACCTTTATCGCTATGCCCACCAATGACCATACCGTCAACATCACTAATAGGTGCTCCTAAAGCTTCTGCTAATCTATATTTGAAACGCGCAGAATCTAATGCTCCACCCATACCAATAATTCTATTTTTAGGCAAACTCGTTGTTTTATGAACTAAGTAAGTCATTGTATCCATTGGGTTACTCACCACAATAAGAATTGTATTTGGAGACTGCTCAATTAAACTAGAAGACACCATCTTTACAATACCAGCATTGATACCAATCAACTCTTCTCGGGTCATACCTGGCTTACGAGGAATACCAGATGTAATTACACAAATATCACTACCTGCAGTTTGAGGATAATCGTTAGTGACTCCTGTGATTTTAGTATCAAAACCGTTTAATGAAGCGGTTTGCATTAAATCCATGGCTTTACCTTCTGCAAAACCTTCTTTAATATCTAATAATACAACTTCACTTGCAAAATCTTTAATTGCGATGTATTCTGCGCAACTCGCACCAACTGCCCCTGCTCCAACTACTGTAACCTTCATATATATTATTTTTAAATTGTGTTGTTTATACTGCCGGTAAATTTACAAATTTTAACAGTGTTAAAGAAAAAAGCACAAGAGAAAGTCTTGTGCTTTTGGAAAACTTTATGAGTTCTGTTGATTGATGATTAGTCCGTTAATCTTTAATCACTTCTTTTTTTGAATTAATCTTAAATGAACCTCTATTAGTGTAAGACATTCTTGCCTTAAACTGATCAAATATATTCCAAAAGCTTCTACTTAATTTACCGTCTTCAATTTCTTTATCAATAATTGGCTTAAAGACATTCAAAACCTCAGTATCTTTTCCATAATCCCCTCTTTGATGCCATAAAATAATCCAAGCACGCTCTTGCCATCCATGTTCTAAGGTTATTTCTTTGAGTCGTTCAATATTTAAGGCGACGACTTTAATCATGAGTTCCCGTTGTAAGATTTTGTAATCTTCATTTTTCTTCGGAAACAGTAACGCTCGATACTTTTTTTCTGCTATAGAATCATTGTCCACTTGAGCCTTTACAAAACCTTACATGGCTGCTTCTAAATCCTCCTCTGTTCTACCGCTTATATAATCATCAATTTTTCGAACAAATTGATCTCTCGCTGTTAACTCTTCAATTTCTAGATACAAATCACTATTATCTATGGTTGTAAAATATTGTTGTCTTAACTTAAGATAATCACCAATAATTTTATTGTAAAATGTGTTCTCTTGTATTGATCTAAAGCCTTTATAACTTTTAAGATAACTCAACTAGGCTCCACCTACTGCTACTCCTTTTCTTATCCACTCATTTGCCAATTCAAAATCTTCTATCTAAATAGCTCACGATGCCAAATCAAAAAATGATGTACTAGAATTTGGCGTTAAAATGGATAGTGCCTCCTTGTACTTTTCAATTGCCAATTTATGGTTGTCATCCCTTTTTAAAGCTTTAGCATCTTTAATCAAAGCATCAAAATCATCATACTTTGTTTGGGTATTACAAACTGATATTAAAAGCAGAAAGAGAAATAGTATAGACTTCATAGCATTTGATTTTGCTAGCTTTAACTCGTTGTTTTACAATACACTAATTTAGTAAAAAAAAAATCCTCATTCTTTCATCTCAAAATGTCTTATCTAAAAATACTAATGAAAAAAACTCGTATTAGGTTTAAGATATTTCCGAAGAAAAAGGCAACTCCATATTTACATGTAATTATTAAAAAACAATTTCTACCTCTCCAACGAAAGGGTAGAGATTTGGAATCCTAACAATATTAATACCAATAGGACTAAAAAATAGAGGTCATAAAAATTAGTTTTATTTTAGGGTTTCACCCTTTATAATAACCCGAGCCAGCTATTACGAATTTGATATGGGTAAGACTCGTAGATCGTATTATCCTCGAACATCACATCATTTAAATAATCTGCTTAGCCCCATCAAGATTAATCTGGGATTCTTCATAATTACCTATCATCGAAAAACAAAAGGCTTTATAATATTTAACTTCGCAAAATTGTGGCTGTAAATGTAATGCATTGTCAAAATTCACGATAGCTTTTACATAATTCTTAAGTTCAAATTCAGCAATACCTAAATACATTAGATCTGTAAAATGGATATAATCTTCGCCATGTTCTTTAACAGATTGCGCAATGTTTTTATCAAAAAAAACAGCTACTTTTTGGAGTTCATTGAGCTGCAGATGACATAAACCTAAATAAAAGTAACACGAATGATCCATGACGTAAGATTCTCCAAGTAACGTCAATGGTTTATTAAAATCTAAAATGGCATCTTTATAGTTTTCATATCTATTTCAAGCTTACCATCTTTCAATAAGTAATGACTAATATGCAAAAAAAAAGAGCTATCACATTTTGATAGCTCTTATATAATTCAAGTATGATTGTTTTATTTTACACTCATTTTTGTGTACATAAATACATATTCACCTAACATTTTCCACTTGATTTTATTTTCAGGATATTTTGCCATAAATTCTGCATTATCTCCAAATAATTGATCGTAGTAATCGTCTAAGTTTTTCTTTTCTAACCAAAAAATATCATCCCCTTTTTTGAAGTAATAAGATTTAGCTAATCCTCCGGCTACATTAAAGCCACCAATACCAAGTCCTGTTGTTTTTTTAGCCATGGGATCACCATAAACTTCTATAAAAGAACTAAACTTAGGATTGATCAATTGCATGAGCAATTCTCTTTCGTCTTTTTTATTTTTTAGCGATACTGTTTGTTTCTTAAAAAAAATAAACCCTTTATCTATTAAATCAGATTGTAAGTCTTGACTTTCCCAACGACGTACATCAAAAACATGACCTGCTGCCTTAGTTAATTTTTCAAATCCGCCTGGAAATAAATACATTTCCTTTATTTCAGTAGCATTAAATTCTTTCTTCTCTCCCGTAATACTATCTTTAAGTTTTACATAATAAATCTGTCCTTTTTTACGATCAACGTCGTCTCTAAACCCTTTTACTTCTTCCCCATTTTCTAAAATTAGAGTCGATACTACATTTGGTGAATAGCTATTAAAGACAGGCTCAAACATAAGCATATCTACTTTTTCGTCTTGAGCATTTACAAAACAAACTGTTGTCAATAAAAAGATAAATACTAATTTAAATTTCATTCTAGTTTTAAGTTTTAAGATTAATTATAATAAGATTACATATACAACTGTTCCCATTCTAATTTGAAGCATAAAAAAAGCGATTACTAATGTAAGCGCTTTTCTATTAGAATAAGTTAAGCATCAATATTTGCATAAATAGCATTCTTCTCGATAAATTCTCTACGAGGTGGCACTTCGTCTCCCATTAGCATTGAGAATACACGATCTGCCTCTGCGCTATTATCAATCACTATTTGACGTAATGTTCTAAACTCAGGATTCATTGTCGTATCCCAAAGTTGTATCGCATTCATCTCACCAAGACCTTTATAACGCTGAATTTTTGCTCCATCTCCATATTTAGCCATCAACGCTAAACGTTCTTCATCATTCCATGCATATTCCTTCTTAACTCCTTTTTTAACTAAGAATAAAGGTGGTGTTGCGATATAGATATGACCGTTTTCAATAAGTTCTTTCATGTATCTAAAGAAGAACGTCAAGATTAGAGTTTCAATGTGAGAACCATCAATATCGGCATCACACATAATCACAATTTTATGATATCTTAATTTAGACAAGTTAAGCGCTTTACTATCCTCTTCTGTACCTATAGTCACCCCTAAAGCGGTGAATATATTTTTGATTTCTTCGTTTTCAAAAACCTTATGAGTCATTGCTTTCTCCACGTTAAGGATCTTACCTCTTAATGGTAAAATTGCTTGAAAGGCTCTATCACGTCCCATCTTTGCTGTTCCACCTGCCGAATCTCCCTCTACAAGGTAAATTTCGCATTTAGCAGGATCTTGCTCAGAGCAATCACTCAATTTACCAGGTAAGCCTCCAAGACTCATGACGGTTTTTCGTTGTACCATATCACGTGCCTTTTGAGCAGCATGACGCGCTTGAGCGGCCAGAATTACTTTTTGCACAATGATCTTAGCATCATCTGGATTTTCTTCTAGATAATCTGTCAACATTTCAGATACTGCTTGACTTACAGACGCAGATACTTCTCTGTTACCTAATTTGGTTTTTGTTTGACCTTCAAATTGAGGCTCTTGAACCTTTACAGAAATAATTGCTGTTAATCCTTCACGAAAATCATCTCCAGCGATATCAAATTTCAATTTATCTAACATTCCAGAAGCATCTGCATACTTTTTAAGTGTATGCGTTAAACCTCTTCTAAAACCTGACAAATGCGTACCACCTTCGTGGGTATTAATATTGTTTACGTACGAATGTAAATTTTCAGTGTAAGATGTATTATAAATCATGGCAACCTCAACAGGCACTCCATTTTTCTCACCTTCAAAAGCAATCACATCTTTCATTAAAGGCTCTCGTGTTGCATCTAAAAATTGGATAAATTCTTTAAGACCTTCAGTAGAATAAAATGTTTCACCTTCAAATTCACCATCTTCTTTAGTATGTCTTTTGTCTACTAAATGAATAGTAATCCCTTTATTTAGGTATGCTAATTCACGTAAACGACTTGCTAATGTATCGTAGTTATACTCTAAAGTTTGCGTAAAAATGGTTGGATCTGGTCTAAACGTAACAATGGTTCCTCTTTTATCGGTTGTACCCACTTTTTTGACTGGGTACATCGCTTTACCTTTCTCATATTCTTGCTCCCAAATCTCTCCTTTTCTATAAACGGTAGCTTTCAAGTGCGCAGATAATGCGTTAACACAACTCACACCGACACCGTGTAGACCACCAGAGACCTTATAAGAATCTTTATCAAACTTACCACCAGCACCAATTTTGGTCATTACAACCTGAAGTGCAGAAACCCCTTCCTTTTTATGAAGGTCTACAGGAATACCACGACCATCATCTTCTGTAGTCACCGAGTTATCTTCATTTATAATCACCGTAATATTATCGCAATGACCAGCTAAAGCTTCATCAATAGAATTATCTACGACCTCATATACCAAGTGATGTAAACCACGAGTACCAACATCTCCAATATACATGGATGGACGCATTCTTACATGCTCCATACCTTCTAACGCCTGAATACTATCTGCCGAATAATTATCCTTGTTAAACTCTTCCTTTTTCTCGCTCATAAATTTTGATTTATTTTGAAATATCTTATTCTTCTTTTAATGTAAAATTAAAATTTTACAGGACACAAAAAAAGATGCGCGTAGCATCTCTTTTTGTACAAACAAATATACGAAAAATAGAGGCTGTTTCATAGCTTTTCAAGGACATACTCTAATAATTATCAACATTTGTTAATTACTCAAAACACTCTTAAACGATCCTTAAAATTGCTTAAAATTGATTTTATTGCTTTTTAACATCTTCGGAAATGCGCTATTTTCATAATCGTCGTCTAAACCCCTATTTCAAAAACTTAAACAGAACTAAATAACCCGATTTCAAACTAATTTCTCCTATTTGTTAAGTGATCCAATTTCCGAAGAACGCAAAAAAAAGACCAACGTTTCCATTGGCCTTTTAATTCATTCATCACCATATCATTAGTCTTATGCCTTTACATACGCTTCATCATGTACATTAGCAATCGCTCTACCAGATGGATCATTCATGTTTTTAAAGGCTTCATCCCACTCCAATGCTATTTTAGTACTGCAAGCTACACTTGGTTCTTGCGGTACACTTAAAGCTGCTGCATCACTTGGAAAGTGCCCTTCAAAAATAGTTCTATAATAATACTCTTCTTTGTTTATTGGTGTTTGTATTGGGTAACGGAATTGAGCATTAGCCATTTGACCATCAGTAACTTCCTCATCCACTAAGTCTTTTAAAGTATCAATCCAACTGTAACCTACGCCATCACTAAATTGTTCTTTTTGTCTCCAGGCGACACTCTCTGGTAACATATCTTCAAATGCTTTACGAACCACCCATTTTTCCATACGTTCTCCGTTAATCATTTTATCCTGAGGGTTGATACGCATCGCAACATCTATAAATTCTTTATCTAAAAATGGCACGCGTCCTTCAATTCCCCAAGCTGCTAAACTTTTATTAGCTCTCAAGCAATCGTACATATGCAGCTTATCTAATTTACGCACTGTTTCTTCGTGAAATTCTCTAGCATTTGGCGCTTTATGAAAGTATAAATACCCACCAAAAATCTCATCTGCACCTTCTCCAGATAGCACCATTTTAATCCCCATAGATTTAATAACTCGCGCCATTAAATACATTGGCGTAGAGGATCGTATCGTCGTAATATCGTAAGTCTCTATATTGTAAATCACATCTTTAATGGCATCTAAACCTTCTTGAATTGTGAATTTTATTTCGTGGTGAACTGTCCCAATATGATCTGCTACTTTTTGTGCAGCAGCTAAATCAGGAGATCCTTCTAATCCTACAGCAAAGGAATGTGTTTGTGGATACCAAGCTTCCTTTTCGTCACCAGATTCAATACGTTTTTGAGCATATTTTTTTGCTATTGCAGATACTACTGACGAATCTAAACCACCAGATAATAATACGCCATAAGGCACATCACTCATTAATTGCCTGTGAACCGCTGCTTCTAAGGCCTCTTTAATCTCAGCAATACTTGTTTCATTTTCTTTTACAGCGTCATAATCTGTCCAATCACGCTTGTACCATTGTACAAACTTTCCGTCTTTACTTGACATATAATGTCCAGGAGGAAATAATTCAATTTTAGTACAGGTCCCTTCTAGTGCTTTCAATTCTGAAGCCACATAAAAAGTACCGTGTTGATCCCAACCAATATAAAGCGGGATTATTCCCATATGGTCTCTTGCTACAAAGTATTCATCCTTTTCTGTATCATAAATAGCGAAACCAAAAATCCCATTCATTTCATCCACAAAATCAGCACCTTTTTCTTGATATAATGCTAAAATAACTTCACAATCACTTTCAGTTTGAAATTTATAATCAGGAAATTGTTTACGCAATTCACGATGGTTATAAATTTCGCCATTAGCAGCAAGAATGAGTTTTTTATCAGGGCTAAATAAGGGTTGCTTTCCAGAAGCAGGATCAACAATCGCTAACCGCTCATGGGCTAATATTGCTTTTTCATCACTATATATTCCACTCCAGTCTGGTCCTCTATGACGGATTATCTTAGCCATTTCAAGGATTTGAGACCTTAGGTCTTCCGCTTTTTGTTTTAGGTCAAACGCACATACAATTCCGCACATATCTTTAATATTTATTTTGTAATTCTATTTATTATTCAAATTGATAGTACAAATATCTGTTTAGCATTACATATATAAAACACAAACAGTCTTATTGATTACAATTTAAAACAAAATTTACAATATTTAATATTTATTGAAACCATTCTATTTATAAAATACAAATATGACGTAAAGATTGTAAACTTTAACATCAGTTTACGACTTTAAACATTATTATTTTAACAACGAAGTTTATCTTTATAACTTTCAACTTAATTAAAAACAAAACATGAAAACAAAATCAATCATCTCAACAGTCGCTATGGCATTTATTATGCTCATCTCGTTAAACATGAATGCTCAAGACTTTGCAAAAATGGACAAAAGCCCTATGGATGGTGCTTCATTCCCTTCTAACTATAAAGAATCAAACAAATTAATAAAAGTAATTTACAGCAGGCCTCAACTTGCTGGTCGTTCTTTAGAAAAATTAGCACCAAACGGAAAAGTTTGGAGAACTGGCGCTAATGAAGCCGTAGAATTAACATTATACACAACAATGGCTTTAGGTGATACTAAAATTGCACCTGGAACCTATACTTTTTATGTGATTCCTGGAGAAAAAGAATGGACAGCAATTATAAGTACAGATCTTAATGTTTGGGGAAGTTATTTCTATAAAGAGGAGAATGATGTTGCTAGAATAACTGTACCAGTAATACAAGCAAAAGAATCATTAGAAGCATTTGGTATTGCTTTTGAAGAATCTAAAGATGGTGTTCACATGCATTTAGGATGGGATAAAGTGCGTGTTGCGATTCCGTTTACGAAATAAATAGAAGTATTAGCAATAAAAAAAAGCCTTGATACATCTCAAGGCTTTTTTTTATTCACAACAGCCTTATACTTGCTACAAACTTTAGCATCGGTTGATGACATTTAATATAATATTAAGACCATTGGTTTTTTTCCTTTATAAAATTAAAGACACATCACGAAAACAAAATCAATTATCACAACAATTGCGATGGCATTAATAATACTTATTTCAGTCAACATGAACGCTCAAAAATTCTCTGATTTAGATAAAAACCCATTAGACTTGGCATCTTTTCCAAGTAGAGGTTCAGACAAAGCTATTAAAGTATTTTACAGCAGACCTCAACTTAAGGAACGAGCGGTAAATAGCCTAACTCAAAAAGATAACGTATGACGTACAGGTGCTAATAAACCTACTGAAGTTGTTTTGTTGGTTGACATGAAATTAGGCGGAACTCTTGTAAAAGCAGGAGCGTATTCATTATTTACAATCCCTGGTGATAAAGAATGGACCATTATTATAAGTCTGATGTTGACAAATGGGCTACACGAGGTTATAACGAATCTAATGAGGTTGCTAGAGCTACCGCACTAGTAACAGAAGACTCTGAAGCTTTAGAAGCTTTTTTAATCGTATTTAAAGCTACTGATGCTGGAGCTACCATGCATTTAGGTTGGGAGAAAGTCCGTGTTACGGTTCCGTTTACGAAGTCAATAGAACTATTAATACTACAAAAAAACGCTGAAATTCAGCGCTTTTTTTATTTTGTAGTGTTTTTTAATTATCTAATAATTAACTTCTGTGTTTTACGTTGGAACGCATTATTCAGTTCTACAATGTAAACACCGTTTTCTAATCGAGAGACGTCAATATCATTTACGATGGTCGTTGAATTTAAACTTTCGGTTAATACCAAACGTCCTCTAATGTCATATAATTTAAGTACTGTATCTTGTAATAACTGACCACTCACGGTTAACAGTCTTGGTATTTTGGTCGTAAAAATCACCAAATCATCTAACTCATGTTCTGTCGTCGTTAAGGTTTCCATAGAAAACCTTAAATAAAAACGTCCAGTGTCATTCAAAGCTATACTTGGCGTGAGTACAAAATCACTTGTATTTAGTAAGGTAAACGTATTGTTATCACCATCTTCTAAATACACCTCCATATTGGCTGGTAAATCAGACTCAGAAATGCTAACTGTAATTTGTTCGCCTATATTACTGTGGATTCCTAATGGGATAATCATAGTTGCTAAATCTTCAAATGGTAAAGACTGAATCGCCATATCTAAACCTGTATTCTCAGTCACAAGTTCTGAATAGATTGAAAAAGAACCTGCATTAGCTCCCCAAACACCTGCATCATAGCCTGGATCTAGTGCTAAGGTAGAATTCTCATTAAAATAGAAATCGGTGTAATACATATCAGTAGCTGTACTTAACTGTAATTTTAAATGTCTGTTTTCAAAAGGATTACTGCGCCCTAAAATAAAATCATCACTTGTTCCTGTCCGTCTCATGCTTGGCGTAAAAGCAATAGAACCATTGTTATCTGTAGCCACAAAAAAGCCTTGCCCAGGTGTAATTAAGTCTGAAGATGTAGTCGTGTTTAAATTATAAATCGTCCAAATATCTGACCCCGTATCATTGTCATTATAACCATACAACCCAACATTGGTTTCATCTAAAAGCATTGCATTGTTTGTATTATTTAAAAAATCATGAACATTTAAATATGATGGATACGGATTACCAACTAAATTCCATTCTTGAAAGGCAGAACCCGAATTTGAAATCGGAACATTAATTAGACCTTTATTCGCTGTGCCTTTAAAACGTAAACTTTCATTATCGCTCGTTCCAGCTCTATAACCAACTCCTGAAGTCAATGCTCCAGTTTCGGTATTAGAATAGGTCACATAAGCGCCTGTGGGTTTATCAAAAGGACCGAATAAAAATAAGGTATTGGCGCCATTACTCAATACATTAGGGTTTTCGGCTATAAACGTATCAAAGCTTTCTCCTGTTACTGGTGGTGTTACCAAATCATTACCTGCATCTGCTGTGGTGGCATTCACATGACGCTTATAGGTGACGACATCTGTTGTTGATCCATCAGTAATCGTTCCATCCAAAATTAAACTAGAATAGAGTATAGATGTGGATTCTAATTGTACTGAAGGTGTTGTGACCGTCACTGCAGAATTCACCTTAACATCGGCACCTGGTCTAATTTTAAGTGTTAATACTGAAATATCTGATGTTATGGTCATCGTTTCATTATTCATAACTATAGAGTTCTTAAGACTTGTATTTGCTGTTGGGCGTTCATTCCAAGCGGCATTTTGAAACACCAAGTGGTTCACAATTTGGTCTTCGCTATTAGTACCTGGTGAGCCTAAATCTGGTATAATACCTTCCGCTGTTTTGGCTTCTGCCCATAAATTACCGTCATTATTATCTTGAATATCACTCCCAATATACTCCATAGAAGCACCTGTTGGGTTGGGCCAAACAGGGCCGCCATCATAGGCCGTTATATCTTTTTGGGTATTTTCACCATCTTCTAAAACGAGTACATCTCCGGCATTGTTCAGTTCTGTATCTGTGTACTGATAATCTACCACCACATTACCATTAGTAGCAAAATCACTATTACTTGCTAAGACCACAAATCCACCTGCTATCACAATCACGTCACTCGTAATGACATGTGGCGTAGTATCTGTTAGTGCATCTTTAATTGCCCAACCTTTTAAATTAATGGGATACTTTGTTGGGTTATACACCTCAAAATACTCACCATTTGCATCGGTGACTGCATCTGGGTTTTGCATAATTTCGGTGATGACGACGTCTATTTGTTCTTGCGGACTTATAAAACCTTCGGATACATAGATCCCTGTATTAGCAAACTCTTCCTCAAGAACTTCACCAATAGTGCATAGTAATTTGATATTGCTTACACTCACATGATCTCCACCGCTGTCTATACTACTTTTATAAAGCGTTTGGGCCTGACAAAAGCTGACCGCAATTACGCTGGCTAATATTGTTTTTAATATATTTTTCATAAGTTTTACTTTTCATTAAGCACGTCTATACAATGCTATTGATGGTATACCTCACTTGATTTTAAAAATTAAATTTTAGTAAACTTTAATAAAACACTTAGCGTATTAATATTTGAACTATTGCGGGTAACACCAAAGATCGTAAACGTTATGGCATCATCATTTAATACAGGCACACTGGACCAATCCTTTAATAATATGCAACATGCAAATTAGAGACACAAAAAATAAAAGGACCAATTGAATTCACAGGCTCAATTTACGACTTCTCTTTTGACAAATCTAAATCTCATTTTGAAACAGAGCAACTAATTTCCAGAACGAATAATCGATAAGGCTCTATGGTTGAGCGTCGCTTCACCAGTATCAACTTTCCATCGTATTTCAATGGTATCACCTGAGGTTACAGTAACCATAGTCTGGAGATTCACAACTGAGCTCAGTAAATTAATTGTTCTACTAGAATTCAGTACTTCCAAACCATTTTGATAAACACTGTAAGTCGTAGCATTTGGTTCAAGAGCTGTTGTACCTGCAGGATAAACGTTCCCCGTAATACCACTAAAAGCTGTAACAGCTCCAAGTCCAGTGCCTACATCTCCAATGATTGTACATGTTCCGCAACCTGAAATCGCACCACTACTTGTAAACATAACAAATGAGGAAAGAACCCCTAAATCAAAAGAAGAAACACCTGATGGAAGACTAAGGCTGCTGCCAGCCCCCATGGTTAATTCTCCTAAAGTTGAAAACACCCTCCCTTCAAGATCCGTATTGGCGCCCAATGCAATCGCAGTGCTATGTGCAACCAAAGTTCCTTTAATTGTCGTAGGAGCACCAGTAGACATAGCTCCTTCAGATACCCAGAATATATTATTGGCACTTGCGCCATTAATCAAATTCACAACGGCATTAGCCCCTGTAGTAAAGGCACCAGTACCTCTGATAATAAATACTGAATTAGGGTTACCACCTCCATCTATCGTAAGGTTACCGTTAATAGATAGTGCCCCAATGGCGTCATAGACACCCGGAGACAACGTCTCGTCATTACCGAAAACAATATTATGAGCCACACTGCCCCCGACAGCCATTAAGTCGTCGTATAAAGTGTCAACATCACTAACTCCCTGGTCTGAACTAAAGACTGTATCGTTAAACATCATGGCATTAAATAAAGTGAGGTAAGCCCCTGAAGAAGGGGATAAAGTCATCCCTGGTACTAACAAATCATCAGTAGATGAGGTACTAACAACATCACCTTCAGTTACAGACGCAATTATAGAGTCTGGTTCTTTGACACCTACCCATCTTGGTGCAGAGGACGTCCCTATATTAATTTGACCATCATTTATTGTTGAATTGTAAATCATTAGACCATTCGCTGGAAGTGTGATTGCATCTCTTTGTACCGTGGTTAATCGTGGCATTAAAAATCCTTTACTTTCAGAAAACACATCCAGAACAGAAGAAGCGTCAGGTGATGTGGTGCCTATGCCTGATGCTTCTAAACCCAATACTTTTTCTGAAGTTTTA
>JAWUWM010000061.1:0-29995 GCA_034111845.1 Psychroserpens sp.
GGTTTACGATTTAAAATAAAATAGGAATATGAAAAAAGTAATTATAGTATTAGTGTTATTAGTATCAACGGTCGCTTTCGCGCAAAACAAAAACGAAAGAGCTTCATTAGAAGTGGATGGCGTTTGTTTAATGTGTAAAGATCGTATTGAAAAAGCAGCTATTAGAACCAAAGGTGTGAAATCTGCAATTTGGAATGTAGATACTCACGAACTCAAATTAATTTATGATGCTCGTAAAACGAATTTAGATTCTATTAGTAAAAAAATTGTAGCAGTTGGTCACGATACCAAAACTCTAAAAGCGACTGAAGAGGCTTATAATTCTGTACACCCTTGCTGTAAATATCGAGATGATGAGGTTCAAGAAGATCATAAAAATTAAATAATTGATTCTTTATCATATGTTACAAAACGTAGCATATCCTTTTTTAGTTTTTTTATTAGCATTGTTTTAGATGCTAATGGGAACTTAATGAGTTCTCTTGAGATACATTATGAAGTAGATGAAATAGGACGTTTAAATAGTCAATATCGTGAGTTTATAAATAATGGTAACCCAGCTTCTGAAAGTGTAACTTATATATTTGAGGATTAATTATAGAGTTGAAATGTATTAATATAAATCGCCTTTAATGGTTATTAAAGGCGATTTGTATTTAATCAAGTGCCTTGTCTATTATAGAGGTGAAAATTTCACAACTCTCTATATTAAATTGAGTTGCTATCTTTTTTTCCTTAAATGTTGTGAGCATTGCACGTACTATGTTTTTTAGTTTTATCTCGTCTAGAAATGGAGATTTTCCTTCCATTATTTGATCATAATCCGCATGATTAACTAAATAATTACCTAAATAGTCTTTTATTAAACTGGTATGTCTCACGTAAACGTCTGCCATGTCTTCATAATTTGAATAATGTTGTTGTATGGCAGTTTTCAATTGAAAATTATCTATTAATTTTAAATCTCCAGAATTGATAAGTGTTTTGTAAGTGATGTTTTTAGGACTGAACGTTTCGTATTTTAAAATGGCGAATATATTATCCAATAATCGCATATCTGGATTTTGATCAGAGTTTAAAACAGGAATAATCTCATCACAGGTTTTCAGCTTTTTATTTATAGCTTTTATATTTTGAGCGAGTTGTAGCTTGTCGGCTTCAACGTCATTTTTTAAGTTGGTTAGATACTCTTTTCTAAGTTTCTTATCCTTGATGTTGTCTGAGCATTTATTCATGCTAAAGGCTATACTTATACCTATGATAACAATAATGATTTCTCTTAGTGTATACTTCCAGGTTGCTTTTGCCATGTGATAAAAAGTTAGTTTTTTAAATCTAAGAAAATTATTTTAAAGAAAAGCCATTGATATGAATCAATGGCTTTTCTAATTAGTTTTAGTTTTCAAGTATGAGTGAGATAATGTTATCTATAGCGATTTGCTATTACATCATTCCTGGCATTCCACCACCCATTGGAGGCACTCCACCTGCAGCTTCTTCTTTGATGTCAACTAAAGCACACTCAGTAGTTAATATCATTCCAGCAACAGAAGCAGCATTTTCTAGTGCGATACGTGTTACTTTTTTAGGATCAATGATTCCTGCTTTAAGCATGTCGACATAAGTCTCAGATTTAGCATCAAAACCAAAGTCTTTTTTGCCTTCTAATACTTTATTAATCACTACAGAAGCTTCACCACCTGCATTTTCTACGATAGTTCTTAAAGGAGACTCTATAGCTTTTGCTACAATCTGAATCCCTGTTAGTTCATCAAGATTTTCGGTTGTGATTTTTCCTAGTACAGATTTTGCTCTTACTAAAGCAACACCTCCACCAGCAACGATACCTTCTTCTACTGCTGCTCTCGTTGCATTTAAAGCATCATCAACGCGATCTTTCTTCTCTTTCATTTCAACTTCACTAGCTGCACCAACATAAAGAACTGCAACACCACCAGCTAATTTAGCTAAACGCTCTTGTAATTTTTCTTTATCGTAATCACTAGTAGTTGTTTCTATCTGCGCTTTAATTTGGTTGACTCTTGCTTTGATATCAGAAGACTTTCCAGCACCATTAACAATAGTTGTATTGTCTTTGTCGACCATTACTGACTCTGCTGTACCTAGCATGGTTAAATCTGCATTTTCTAAAGAAAACCCCCTTTCTTCAGATATTACAACACCACCAGTTAGAATAGCGATATCCTCTAGCATAGCTTTACGACGATCTCCAAATCCTGGTGCTTTTACAGCAGCAATTTTTAATCCACAACGTAATTTATTAACGACTAAAGTTGCTAAGGCTTGACCTTCTACATCTTCTGCAATAATTAATAATGGACGACCAGATTGTGCTACTGGTTCTAATATAGGAAGGATTTCTTGTAAGTTAGAAATCTTCTTATCAAATAGTAAAATGTACGGATTTTCTAAATCAGCAATCATTTTATCTGAGTCTGTTACAAAATAAGGCGATAAATAACCTCTGTCAAACTGCATACCTTCAACACCATCAACGTATGTTTACATACCTTTTGCTTCTTCAAACGTAATCACACCTTCTTTACCAACTTTACTAAACGCTTTAGCGATTAGCTCACCAATAGTATCATCGTTATTAGCCGAAATTGCAGCAACTTGCTTAATCATCGCCGAGTCGCTTCCTACTTTTTTAGCTTGCTTTTCAAGATCTTTTACGATAGCTAAAACTGCTTTGTCAATCCCACGTTTTAAATCCATTGGGTTTGCACCAGCAGCAACATTCTTTGTGCCTTCTTTTACGATGGCTTGCGCTAAAACAGTTGCAGTTGTAGTTCCATCACCAGCTAAATCATTAGTTTTAGAAGCAACTTCTTTTACCATTTGAGCTCCCATATTTTCAAGCTCGTTCTCTAATTCTATTTCTTTTGCAACAGAAACACCATCTTTTGTAACTTGAGGTGCTCCAAATGAACGACCAATAATCACGTTACGACCTTTTGGGCCTAATGTGACTTTTACTGCATTTGCTAATGCATCAACACCACGTTTTAACCCGTCACGTGCTTCTATATCAAATTTTATATCTTTTGCCATCTTTAAAATTTTAATTTTAAAGTTCCCACGAACGTGGGAATCTCTATATTGTTAGTAATTAATTTTGTTGTGCTAATAGCGAACCGCTAATAGCTATAAGCGAATTAAACTATTGCTAGTATATCACTCTCACGCATGATGAGGTAATCTGTACCTTCTAGTTTTAATTCTGTACCTGCATATTTTCCGTAGAGAACAGTGTCACCAGACTTTACTGTCATTGGTTCATCCTTTGTTCCTTTACCAACAGCGACGACTTTCCCTTTTTGGGGTTTTTCTTTAGCGTTGTCGGGAATGATTATTCCTGAAGCTGTTTTAGTTTCAGCTTTTACAGGTTCTATAAGAACTCTATCTGCTAATGGTTTGATGTTTAAGCTCATTGTTATGTTAGTTTTTTAATTAAATTCTTTTGATTAATATCAACTCTCCTTCATCAAGCTAAAAATGTGCCAATAGTATATAACTGACAAAGTTGCAGAGTGATTACAGTTTCGAAGTAATAACAAGTCAAAATTAGTTGAGAGCAAAAAAAAATGCCAACTAGAAAGTTGGCATTTTGTATACTATATGATATTTTTGTTATTATTCAGGAACTTCTGGAGTTGCGATATCATCTCCTGCAGCTTCAATAGGCGCTGTTACAGGAACAGTTGTAGTTGTATCGCTACCATTAATTATTTTAGAATCTTGAGATCCTCCTGCGCCAGGAATAGCAAAATTAGATGCTAAAATTAACGCCAATAATAAAGTTGCTAAAGCCCAAGTACTTTTATCTAAAAAGTCTGTTGTTTTTTTTACACCTCCTAGTTGTTGAGTGCCACCACCACCAAATGACGAAGATAATCCTCCTCCTTTAGGGTTTTGAACCATAACGACTACAACTAGTAAAAATGAAACTAATATGATTAAGATTAAAAAGATAGTAAACGTGTTCATTGTTTTTATGTATTATTTGTCTTGTAATTCTTGTACTGCTTTAATTTGGTCTGCAAAGAAACCACTTTTTTCTGGATATTTCAAACTTAATATTTTATAAGATTGAATTGCCTTTGTGTAGTTGTTTTGTTCTAAGTAAATTCTAGCGAGCGTCTCAGTCATCAGTCCGTCATGTGTAACCTGATCACTAGTATCTGTATTGGTCTTTCGTAATTCCTTAATAGGAACGATTTTAGGATTGCTCTCTAAAAATTTATCTATGAGTTCGAATTTTTTGTTGACTGAAACTGATTTTTCTTCCTGTGAATTATCTATGGTTTCAATTATATTTTCTTCGGAAGGATTATCAGATACATCAATAGCATCTCGTTGTATTGGTTTAAAACTTGTAATTTTTAACCACTCGGTAAAGGAATGGATTTCTTCTTTGATGAATTCTAGAGGTTTACCAATTTGAAGAATGTCTTCTGGTTTTTCTTCTATATGTCTGGAGTCAATATCAAGAACAACGCGCTCAGTCGTCTTATTTTGAAGTGATAGGAAATGAGCAACATCTTCTGGGTTTATCTTTTGCTCAAATAAGTTGGGATCAAGAACACCTTCGGTGTTTCTTATATGTTGTTTAAGTGCGTCATCTATAGTAACACTTTTGTGCACTGTAATATCATCAAGATCGGTAACTGTAATATTTTTAAGATGCTCTGAATTTTGTTTAATGACTTGCGATATTTCGTTTTGATTGAAAATTTCCGAAGTAATAAAATCAAACAAAATACTGCGATCTGTAGTATATGCAGCTGTTGTTTTTAATTCTTGATTGTACTTATAGCTCCCTGTATTGTTTAGTCCTTTGAGGTGTAGCGCTCTCGCCGATTGAAAGTATGGATATTGAATACTTAAATCGTGCAATTCACTCGTCTGCTCAATTGAAATGTGCTGCGGATTTTGAAGTATGTATGTGAAATTAGACCTATTCATTTACCACTTTGCCAATGTTGCATTAAAAATATCCTGCGTTATTCGTTCAAAAATTTCTTCGTGCGCTGCAGTTTTTTGAGCACCAATTAACTGATCACTACCATCATAATCAAAAAAGAAAGAGAAGCGTTGCTCAAATTCTTCATCTGGTTCGTCTTTATCATAAAATCTCACATTTACGCCAATAGTTAATCTATTTTGGGCTGCTGTATTATCGGCTTGAGCAGTTGTTGGAGAAATACGATATTCTACAATTTCACCTTCGTAAACTAAATCACCGTTAGTGTTTGTTAGGTTTAAATTTGTTTGATTAACAATTAAATCTTGCAGTGCAAGTGTAAAGTCTCTATCTAAACCAGGCTCAATTAGTCGCGCTGTATTTTGAAAATAATTAACCTGAAATGTTTCAGCCTTTAAATCTTGAACTCCTGTAAATGAATATGGCCCACAACCAAATAGGAGTATAGATACTGATAAAACAATAAGGTGTTTGATGCTTTTCATAAATTAATAGGTATTAGGTCGCTTCATAGCTGTAAATGCGTAAATATAACCTGCATTATCTGCATCGTGAAAATCTACATTAATTAAACGATACTCTTGGTCATGTTTTTCGTTGACTAAATCTTCAGCTTCTTGTCTTATTGCTTCAGGGTTTTTTCTTGTAAACGCTTTTTTAATTAAAAATATTTCTACTGCTTTCATTAATTACGGAACAAATTCAAAAATAAGTTTTTAAAAATCTGATTATCATAATTTTTTAAAAAATTATTTAATCAGTACTGATATCCCCTTGATAGTAGCACTTTAAAGGTATGAAACTATTAGTTTATAAATCGTATTGCTTGATTTTTCTATACAGCGTACGTTCACTAATTCCTAACTCTGCAGCTGCAAGTTTGCGTTTTCCTTCATGACGTTCTAATGATTTTTTAATCAATTCTAGTTCTTTGTCATGCAGAGATAACGTTTCTTCTTCTTCAATTTCTTCGGCAAAATGATATTTGTCTGTAGTTTGATTTTTGTCATCTGGATCAAAATGCGCTTCAGTTTTTTCTGGAATTCTCATGACTTCTAAATCTTGGAACTCATCTTTGTAATTGTCTTTTTGAGGTTCTCCATAGATTTTCTCAATCAAGCTCTCATTGTCTTTTTCTACTTCGGAAGCGTTGCCATTCTTCATCAGTTCCATCGTTAATTTTTTGAGATCATTTAAGTCACTTTTCATATCAAAAAGTACTTTATAAAGAATTTCCCTTTCGTTACTGAAATCACTTTCAGACTTCGTTTTACTAATAACTGCAGGAAGGTTACTACTTCCGTTAGGTAGGTACCCGTTAAGTGTAGATGCACTTATTGTACGATTCTGTTCTAAAACAGAAATCTGTTCGGCCACATTACGTAATTGACGAATATTACCATTCCAACGGTGTTTTTGTAAAAGAGGAATAGCATCATCAGTGATTTTGATGGTTGGCATTTTATATTTTAATGCAAAATCACTAGCGAACTTTCTAAACAATAAGTGAATGTCTTCCTTGCGTTCGCGAAGTGGCGGAATATTAATATCTACAGTACTTAATCTGTAGTAAAGGTCTTCTCTAAATTTTTCTTTCTTTATAGCCTCAAACATATTAACGTTTGTGGCAGCAACAATTCTCACATCAGTCTTTTGAACCTTACTAGAACCTACTTTAATAAATTCTCCGTTCTCTAAGACACGCAATAAGCGCACTTGAGTCGTTAATGGTAACTCTCCAACTTCATCCAAGAAAATAGTACCACCATCGGCAACTTCAAAATATCCAGAACGTGTTCCAGTGGCGCCAGTAAACGCACCTTTTTCATGGCCAAAAAGTTCGCTATCAATGGTTCCTTCTGGGATAGCACCACAATTTACGGCGATATATTTACCGTGTTTACGATGTGATAGTTGGTGTATGATTTTAGGGATACTCTCTTTGCCAACACCACTTTCTCCGGTCACCAATACCGAAATGTCAGTTGGAGCAACTTGGATTGCTTTTTCAATCGCTCTGTTGAGTTTTTGGTCGTTTCCTATAATTCCGAAACGTTGTTTTATTGCTTGAATGGATTCCATTTTAATTTTTCGTTCTAGTTTGAATATTCTACCGCCTCACCAATCAAAGTCGCAGTAGTGCAATCTAAAATCTTGACTTTTACCAATTCTCCAACTTTATAATTTTCCTTTGGAAAAACAGCAACAATATTCTGTGATGTTTTTCCAGACCATTGTTCGTTTGATTTTTTAGACTCACGCTCAATAAGGACTTCTACTTCAGTGTTTAGATATTTTTCAATCTGTTCTGCACCAAGTTCACGTTGTAATTGTACGATTTCTGCAAGGCGTCTTTTTTTAGTAGCTTCTGGCACATCATCTTCTAATTTACGCCCTGCCATAGTACCTGGGCGTTCAGAATACATGTACATAAACCCAAAGTTATACTTGACATATTGCATTAAACTTAACGTGTCTTGATGGTCCTGCTCTGTTTCCGTAGGAAAACCAGCAATCATATCTTGACTTATGGAACACTCAGGAAGCATGCGTCTTATGTTATCGATTAATCCAAAATACGCTTCACGAGTATGCAATCGATTCATTTCTTTTAAAATACGATCACTACCACTTTGAACAGGTAAGTGAATATGTTTACAAATATTATCAAACTTAGCCATGGTGTGAATCACATCTAGGGTTAAATCTTGCGGATTAGACGTTGAAAACCGAATGCGCATTTTAGGTTGAGATTTAGCACAGAGTTCTAACAATTGCGGAAAATGAACAGCAGTCGCTTTTTGCATTTCACTGGCTTTAACGAAATCTTTCTTGAGACCGCCACCATACCATAAAAAACTATCCACATTTTGACCTAAAAGAGTGATTTCTTTATAGCCTTTATCCCATAAATCGTTAATTTCTTCAATAATACTTTGAGGATCACGACTACGCTCACGACCTCTTGTAAAGGGAACAACACAAAACGTACACATGTTATCGCAACCACGAGTTATAGATACAAGTGCAGAGACGCCATTAGTGTTAAGTCTCACAGGAGAAACATCTCCATAGGTTTCATCCTTAGAAAGGATAACGTTAATAGCATCTCTGCCTTCATCAACTTCTGCCAATAGGTTTGGTAAATCTTTATAAGCATCAGGGCCAACAACAAGGTCAACAATTTTCTCTTCTTCTAAAAATTTGGTTTTAAGACGCTCGGCCATACAGCCAAGAACTCCAACTTTCATTTTAGGATTGATGCGTTTTACAGCATTATATTTTTCTAAACGTTTTCTAACGGTTTGTTCTGCTTTATCACGAATGGAGCAGGTGTTGACTAAAACCAAATCGGCTTCCTCTAGGTTTTGAGTGGTATTGAAACCTTGATCAGCAAGAATAGAAGCTACAATTTCGCTATCACTAAAATTCATAGCACAGCCATAACTTTCAATAAAAAGCTTGCGTGTATTTCCTTTTTTTTTATCTAAAACGAGGTTGTTACCTTGTTTGCTTTCGTCAATCGTTTTGTCCATATATAGTATACAATCTCAAAATTTTGAGAGGAATAAATTTAAAATCTAATAATCAATAAGTATACAAAGATAGTGTAATTTGAAGGATTATGACAAAGTGTCATAGTGGATTTTGTTTTGATGATGGATTTTATTTTACTTTATTTGGGAAAATAAACTTAGCAACTCAATTTATGTTATTCGCAGAAATTCAAGAAAAAATTCAAGACGCCAAACAGCTCGATTTTGGTAACCTTTTAAATGATAGTATCGACCTGTTTAAAAAAGTTTGGTTGCAAGGTCTTTTAATGCTTCTTATCACATTTACGTTTATAATTCCTTTTCTATGTATCATATACATTCCATTAGTTGTTTTTGGGGTTGCTAATACCACGCAACCTAGCGCTTATGATGATTTAGCCCCAATAGCGATCCTTTTTTTTGGCGTAGCTTATTTATTGTTTGTTTTTGCTATGATGGTTATTCCATTTGGCCTAAAAGCGGGATTGTTTAGAATTATGCGCCAAAAAGATATGGATATGATTGGTGCCGATGACTTTTTGTTTTTTCTTCGGAAACGATATCTCTTAAAAACGATTAAGCTTTCTTTAGCCTATTTTGGGATTAGCTTAGTAGCAACTTTGTTGTGTATGTTTCCAATTATTTATGTGATGGTTCCTCTTAATTTACTAATAGTGATTTATGCTTTTAATCCAGAAATGTCTGGCTCTAATCTTATTAAAGCGAGTTTTGATTTGGGTAATAAAAAATGGTTTATCACTTTTGGGATTACTCTTATTGCAGGTTTTATGGCGCATATGGTTGGTATGTTATTATGTGGTATTGGGGTTTTTGTGACCTATTCTTTCGCAATGATTCCATTGTATTTTATATATAAAGAGGTTATTGGGTTTGATGAAGATGCGAATGAACTGATACAAATAGGGAATAATCAAAATTTTGACGCAACCATTTAATACCTTTCACATCTTATAATAAATTACAACTTATGAAATTTACTAGAGTTTTGATTATCTGTTTTTGTTTTACTGTTTTGCTAATGAATACACAGTGTGATGAAGACGATCAGGATAATGATTTTCCTTGCAATCAAACGGTCGTTGTAGATACTGGGTTTTATGAATCGTCACAGTCTGATTTTTTTGAATTCACTAGTGTGCAGCTAAATGGTAATTGTCTAGTGTTAGAATTTACTGCAAGCGGATGTGACGGGAATTCATGGAGTATGGTATTTGTGGATTCTGGTGGCGTTGCAGAGTCGTTTCCTGAGCAACGCTTTTTAAAGTTTGTATTAACTAATGAAGAAGCGTGCTTGGCAGTTATATCTCAAGAGCGTTCTTTTGATATATCACCAATCGAAGTTGAAGGTCGTAACGAGATCATTTTAAATATTGAAGATTTCTCTGAGTCATTAACGTACACCTACTAATAATGTACTCAATTATAGATTATGGTATTAGTCTGGAATTTCTTTGGCTATTTGATGTTTTTTTATCAGTTGAAATAACTCTTTTTTAAGATAAATTACAATCGAAATGCACTTAAATTAGGAACATAACTTTTTTTTCGCATACATTTGTAGCCTCAAAAAACCATATATGCCCAAGAATTTAGTCATTGTAGAGTCACCAGCAAAAGCCAAAACCATAGAAAAATTTCTTGGTAAAGATTTTAAAGTAGAATCTAGCTTTGGGCATATTTCAGACTTGCCTTCAAAAGAGTTAGGAGTTAATGTCGATGGTGATTTTAATCCTAATTATGAGGTTTCTGCAGACAAAAAAGATATCGTTAAAAAGCTAAAAAGTCTTGCTAAGAAAGCAGATATGGTTTGGTTGGCGAGTGATGAGGATCGAGAAGGTGAAGCAATTGCATGGCATTTAGCTGAAACTTTAGGTCTTGATAAAGCTAAGACAAAACGAATTGTTTTTCATGAGATTACTAAAAGCGCAATTCAAAAAGCTATTGAAAATCCAAGAGATATTGATTATGATTTAGTAGATGCGCAACAAGCACGTCGTGTATTAGATAGAATTGTAGGTTATGAGTTGTCTCCTGTATTATGGAGAAAAGTGAAAGGCGGTTTATCTGCAGGACGCGTACAATCTGTTTCTGTGCGCCTAATTGTTGAAAGAGAGCGAGAAATAATAGGTTTCACTCCAGAAGCATCTTATAGAATTGATGCTGAGTTTTCTAATGAAGACGGTCAGTCATTCAAAGCAAAGCTTCCGAAAAACTATAAAACAAAAGAAGAGGCTTATAAGTTTTTAGAATCTAATTCAAAAGCTGATTTTAAAGTAGCAGATCTTCAGAAAAAACCCGCCAAAAAATCTCCGGCTGCACCATTTACAACATCTACCTTGCAACAAGAGGCTTCTAGGAAATTGGGCTTTTCTGTAAGTAGAACAATGCAAAATGCACAACGGTTGTACGAAGCTGGTTTGATTACTTATATGAGAACTGATAGTGTCAATTTATCTGATGAAGCTCGAAAAGGAGCAAAAGCAGAAATCGAAGATGCTTATGGCGATAAATTTAGTAAATCAAGACAATATAAAGGGAAATCTAAAGGCGCTCAAGAAGCTCATGAAGCGATTAGACCTACAGATTTCAAGAAACATTCCGTAAACATCGAGTATGATCAAGCACGATTGTATGATTTAATTTGGAAACGCGCTATTGCCTCACAAATGAGTGATGCAGAATTAGAGCGTACCAATGTAAAAATTGATGCGTCTACACATAACGAAACATTTACTGCAAATGGAGAGGTGATTACTTTTGAAGGGTTTTTAAAGGTATATCTAGAAGGGACTGATGATGAAGATACAGAGCAAGAAGGAATGTTGCCTGCAATGAAAGTCAATGAGACGTTGCTTAATAGTTATATAACTGCGACAGAGCGTTTTTCTCGTGCACCATATAGATTTACAGAAGCGTCGCTCGTTAAGCAACTAGAGGAACTTGGTATTGGGCGTCCGTCAACTTATGCGCCAACAATTTCTACAATTCAAAATAGAAAATACGTAGAAAAAGGATCTAATGAAGGCGTAGAGCGTGACTATACACAATTATTACTGCAACAAGGAAAGCTAACTGATAATAGTTTAAACGAAAAAGTAAATAGTAATAAAGGGAAACTGATACCAACCGATATTGGTATGATTGTGACTGATTTTTTGGTAACACACTTCGCAAATATTCTAGATTACAACTTTACCGCTAAAGTAGAAGCAGATTTCGATGAAATCGCCGAAGGTAAGGAGGATTGGAAAAAAATGATGAAATCATTTTATAAAGACTTTCATCCTGTAGTTGTTGATGTCCAAGAAAATGCTGAGAGAGAGTCTGGAGAACGTATCTTAGGTAAAGATCCAAAATCAGGAAAACAAGTTAGTGTACGTTTAGGGAAGTTTGGACCAATGGTGCAAATAGGTACCGTCGACGATGAAGATAAACCTACCTTTGCAAGTTTATCGCCAGATCAACAATTAACGAGTATTACCTACGAAGAGGCCATGGATTTGTTTCAGTTACCTAAAAGTCTAGGAACCTACGAAGATGAGCCAATCGAAGTAAATAACGGGCGTTTTGGACCTTATGTAAAATTTGGTACTGCATTTGTCTCGCTTCCAAAAGGAACCAATCCTTTAGATGTAGAATTAGATCAGGCTATTGAGTTAATAAAAGAAAAGCAAAAAGCCGACGCTCCTATATATATGTACAAAGATTTACCAGTTCAAAAAGGTAAAGGGCGTTTTGGACCATTTATAAAATGGAATAACATCTTTATTAATGTCAATAAAAAGTATGATTGGGATAATCTATCTGATACTGATATTGTAACTTTGGTAGAAGAAAAAATCCAAAAAGAAATAGATAAAGTCATTCACAATTGGGAAGACGAAGGGATTCGTGTTGAGAAAGCGAGATGGGGACGACATAATATCATTAAAGGTAAAGTAAAGATAGAGCTTCCAAAAACAGTTGATGTCACAGACATGACTTTAGAAGAGGCTCAAGCGGAAATAGAAAAAAACGCACCAAAGAAAAAAGCAGCAGCTAAAAAGAAGGCGCCTGCAAAGAAAAAAACTGCGACCAAAAAGAAAACAACTACTAAAAAGAAAGCAGCTACTAAAAAATAAGTAACATCATGAATTTTAATTTTTTGTCTCCTGTCTCTGATTCAGTATTAGCTCACAACGAATTATTATCTGAACAAGCCCTGGGCAGAAAAATGAAAATTCATTCTACTAAAAATGGTATTCCAGATCTAGAAGGTGTATCACTTGCAATAATAGGTGTTAAAGAAAATCGTAATGATGTTAATTATATGGGTGAGGAATTAAATTTCGATACCATAAGAACGTCGTTATATGCATTGTTTCCAGGGAACTGGAATTCAACAATAGCCGATTTAGGCGATATTCGGGCTGGTTCAACTATTGAAGACACCTACTACGCGTTACGAACGCTCATTTCAGTATTAATAGAAAACAAAGTTATACCTATAATAATAGGAGGGAGTCAAGATTTGACTTATGCTAATTACCGTGCTTACGATACGATGTCACCAATGGTTAATGTCGTAAATGTAGATTCTAACTTTGATCTTGGTGATGCTTCCGTGGAAATGAAAAATAATAGTTTCCTCGGAAAAATAATTTTAGAGCAACCTTATAATCTATTTAATTACTCTGTGGTAGGCTATCAAACCTATTTTAACTCTCAAGAGGAAATCGATTTGATGGAGAAACTTTATTTTGAAGCGTATCGCCTAGGAGATGTCACACATGCTATTAATTTGATAGAACCTGTAATGAGAGATGCCCATATTGTGAGCATGGATTTGAAATCTGTAAGAGCTGCAGAAGTTGGTGCTAAGCAAAAGTTTTCTCCAAATGGTTTTGATGGTAAAGAGATTTGTGCAATTGCAAGATATGCAGGTATAAGTAATAAAGTATCTTCATTTGGAATTTATGAATTTAAATCTACTCATGAGTTGGATGCAACACCTATGTTGATTTCGCAGATGATATGGTATTTTGTAGAAGGTTACAATTGTAGGGTAAACGATGATGACTTTAGTAATGCTAATAACCATCAAAAGTATAATGTGCTCATAGAGAATGATGAGTTGATATTTTATAAAAGTTTAAAAACGGGACGTTGGTGGATTGAAATTCCTTTTTTACCAAATGTTAATAATAAATTAAAAAAGCATACGTTATTACCATGCACGCACGACGATTATAAAGAGGCAAGTCATGGGAAAATACCGGAACGTTGGTATAAGGCTTACAAGAAGAACAGCTTATAAAACGGTTGTATTGTAAAATTTAACATATTTTAATCGACGAAATGTTAAGTTTTTGGGTTTAAGTGTAAAAAACATCAAAAAAAAGTTGTTTTTATCAATATATATAAATATGTTTACATCCTCAAAATAATTAAGCACAAGAATTAACACATAATTACAACTAAATAATTTAACCTCAAGTTTCTATGAATATTAAGAAGTTTGCCTTATTGACAACTGTTTTAACCCTAATGGTTAGCTGTAACTCTGGAGACAGAGGACAACTCGTAGGCGTTAAAGGAAAGAAATGGCACCCAGAAAAACCTTATGGTATGGCCCTAGTGCCAGGTGGTGCATTTATAATGGGAAAATCTGATGATGATTTAGCAGGAGTGGAAGACGCTCCAACTAGAACTGTAACCGTTAGAGCCTTTTATATGGATGAGACTGAAATCACAAATAGTGAATACCGTCAATTCGTAGAATGGGTAAGAGATTCTACTTTAAGAACCAAATTAGCAATTTTAGCTGATGAAATTGGTGAAGCTCCAGGTAATGGAGGTATTGGAGAATTTGCATTTAGAGATGCAGATCCAGACAATATGACTGTATATGAAAAGTATATGGACAATAACTACAGTGGCCTAGGACCTACAGGCTATGAAGGTAGAAAATTAAATAAAGATGTAGAATTGATTTTTGATACTGCAGATTATCCAGACGAGTACTATGCTGAGGTTATGGATACTATGCACCTTCCTATTGAAGAATCTTACAATGGTCAACGTACTTGGGATGTGAATAAATTTAAGTTTCAGTATAAGTACATGGACATTCAAAAAGCTGCAAAAAATAGAGATTTAAAGCGTAGCGATGTCTTAATTACAGAAGAGGTAACAATATATCCAGATACGACTGCATGGATAAGAGATTTCTCTTACTCATATAACGAGCCAATGCACAATGATTATTTCTGGCATGATGCTTATGGCGATTATCCAGTGGTAGGTGTGTCTTGGAAACAAGCTAAAGCCTTTTGTCAATGGAGAACGCTTTATCATAATTCTTATAGAAAATCAAAAGGAAATCATTTCGTGAATTCATACAGATTACCATCAGAAGCAGAATGGGAATATGCTGCTAGAGGTGGTCTTCAAGGAGCAACGTATCCTTGGGGTGGACCTTATGCCAAAAACGATAGAGGTTGTTTTATGGCGAACTTTAAACCATTACGGGGTGATTATGCAGCAGATCAAGCTTTATACACTGTAGAAGCTGATGCTTATGAACCAAACGATTTCAACCTATATAATATGGCTGGTAACGTTTCTGAATGGGTACAAGGATCTTACGACGCTGCGTCATATGAATATATGGCTTCATTTAATCCAAGTGTTAATAATCCTGAGAATGAACGTAAAGTTGTACGTGGAGGGTCTTGGAAGGATGTTGCATATTTCTTACAAGTAAGTAGTAGGGATTACGAATATGCAGATTCTGCAAGAAGCTATATTGGTTTTAGAACCGTTCAAGATTATATGGGAACAGAGGTAACTAATAACGCTGCTACTAACTAATAATAATTAATTAATTAAACTAAACTAAACACTAATCTGCTTAAGTCGTGTGGACTTAAAAAAAAAACTAAAAAAACAAAATTATGGCACAGAAAGGAAAAATTACAATCGCTAATATGGTCTATGGACTTGGAGCAGCAATCGTTATACTTGGAGCTTTATTTAAAATTCAACACTGGCCTTACGGTTCACTTATTCTTACAATAGGTATGATTGTTGAAGCTTTAGTATTTACGTATTCTGCATTTGAAAGACAAGGAAGTGATTTAGATTGGTCATTGGTATATCCTGAATTAGCTGGAGGACAGTTAACGTCTAAAAAAGCTAAAAAAGAGGAGCCTAAAGATGCTGAAGGTTTATTATCTAAAAAATTAGACAACTTATTAAAAGATGCTAAGATTGATGGTGAATTAATGGCAAGTTTGGGAAGTAGTATTAAGAATTTTGAAGGGGCTGCAAAGGGAATCAGTCCAACTATTGATTCAATGAATGCTCAAAAGAAATACGGTGAAGAGATGTCTTTAGCTGCTGCTCAAATGGAGTCTTTAATTAGTCTTTAGAAAGTGCAAATGGAGAGCGCTAGTCGTCAAGCTACAATTAACGAAGAGTCTGTTGTAAACGCTGAGAAATTAAAAGAACAAATGCAATCATTGGCATCTAACTTATCATCGCTGAATGGTGTATATGGAGGAATGTTAACTGCAATGAACAAAAACTAATTAGTTTGTAATTAACTATAATTATTAACAACTAAAAAAACTAATTAATATGGCGGGAGGAAAATTATCTGCAAGGCAGAAAATGATTAACTTAATGTACTTAGTCTTCATTGCAATGATGGCTATGAACATGTCGAAAGAGGTATTATCTGCTTTCGGTTTAATGGAAGCAAAGTTTGCTTACGCAAACGAAACAACAGCTAATAGAAATGAAGCAATGTTGACGGATTTGAGTACTAAGGGAACTGAAAAGCCTGAGGAATTTAAAATACCAGCTGCGAGAGCACAACAAGTTCAGATTGCTTCAGATAAATTCTATAAATATATAGAAACTATAAAAGTAGACTTATTAAAATCGGGTGAATACAAAATTGATCCTAAAACAGGTAAGTTGCCATTTGAGGCTATGGATAAAACAGACATCCTTGATGAAGCTTGGTTTACTGGTGATCGTCTAACGAAGAAAGGTCAAGAAGTGATGGCTCAAATCAATGCTTATAAAACTGATATTAAGAAAATTTTAGCAACAGACGAGAGTTACAGAGGCGAAAGTGAAAGTTTTGAAACTAGTTTCAGTATGGCTAAAGTGCCTAATAAAGACGGAAAAGAAATTGAGTATTTAAATGCTAATTTTCAAGGTTTTCCAGCAATTGCATCTTATACTAAATTAACAGCTTTGCAAAATGACGTTAAAGTAACAGAGGCAAATTTGTATAGTCTGTTTTTAGGGAATTCATTATCAAAAGCCACGACACTTAATAATTATAAAGCGATTGTATTAGCTGATAAATCTGCATTTTTTGCAGGTGAGAAGTTTCAAGGTCGTGTAGTTATTGGTAAATATGCTAATGTACCACCAACTAAATTGATGGTTCAAGGTCAAGAAGTTGATTTGTCAAAATCAATTGATTCAACAGGTGCTGCTACATTAGACTTTAATGTAGGTAATGTTGGTGAGCATACTATTAACGGTGAATTTACTTTTATTGAGAATGGTAAAGAATTACCTATCCCAATCGTTGCTAATTATGTTGTAGTGCCAAGACCAAATTCTGCAACTATTTCTGCAGATAAGATGAACGTTGTATATCGAGGTGTTGTTAACCCAATGACAATTTCTTTTGCTGGTGTGTCAGATAATAAAGTGTCTGCAACGGGATCAGGATTGAAAAAAGGTTCTGGAACTGGTAAATACTCAATGGTGCCAACTTCTGGTAGAGAGGTGACAATTAACGTTACAGCTACCTTAGACGACGGTTCTAAAGTAAGTGATAAAGCAATATTTAGAATTAAAGATATTCCAAAGCCAGCTGGTCGTATTGCAGGACAAGTAGGAATTGCTAAACTTCCTAGAAACAATGTTGAGATTGGTAAAATTGAAGCTGTCTTAGAAGACTTTGATTTTGATTTGCCTTTAACAGTAACAGAATTTAAGATTAAAATAGAAGGCAAGCCTTCTGTAACATGTTCTGGGAATAGACTTAATGGTGCTGCAAAGTCCGCATTAAGAAGTGCTCCAAGAGGATCACAAGTTCAAGTTTTTGATATCAAATCAAGAACTAATGGACCAGCTATTAAACCAGCATCACCACTTATTATTGAGTTGACTAATTAATCAACTTGAAAAGTAACCCAAATTAAAATTTAAAAAGATGAATTATAAATTTTTATTATCAATCATTGCCACAGTTTGTATCACATCTAGTATGTTTTCCCAAGCTAATATTTTAAATGCCAAAAAACCTGAAGATGTTGGTGTTAAAACTGAAGCGCAATTAGCATTAGATTATGACAAACCTTTAGAATATGGTTATGTTGATGATAGAGACATTTTGTTTTCTAAAATGACTTGGGAAAAAGTTGTTTTAGATGAACGAGTGAACTTTCCATTATACTTTCCTGTTGATACTAATAATATCGGTAAAGAAAGACGCTCTTTATATCATACACTGATTAAAGCGGTAAAAGATGGAAGAATAGAAAACGTATATAATGATTCTTATTTTTCTCAGAAAAGAACAATTAAGGAGCTTAAAGACATCACGACTAAAGTAGATACTTTAGATATTGGTTACGATCAATTAAATGCAGATGGTTTTGTAGATCCTGAGTATATCACTACAACTAACATTGAAGCGTATCACATTAGTGCCTATTTAATTAAAGGCTTGTGGTATTTTGATAAACGTCACGGAGAATTGAAGTATAGAATTCTTGGTATTGCACCAGCAGCACCAGATGTAAACTTCTTGGACTCTGAGGATGAAGCTCAAAAAATGCCTAACGCTTTATTTTGGGTATTCTATCCAGAAGTAAGAGAGGTGTTGCATGCGGGTAAGGCATTTAATAACAAAAATAGTGCTAAGCCTTTAACGTTTGATCACTTGTTGAATTCAAGACGATTTAATGGTTATATGTATAAAGAAGAAAATGTGTTTGGTGATAGAGAAGTTAAAGATTACGTCGCAGATAATGCGCTAATGCAATTATTAGAGTCTGATCGTATCAAAGAAAAGATACGCAACTTCGAGCAAGACATGTGGTCTTACTAAGAAACGTATAAATGATAGTAAAACGCCCACTTCTAAAGTGGGCGTTTTTTTGTTTTATAACTTCGGAAAATGTAATTTTTTTAGAAAAGGCAAATCATTGTAGCTGTTTCTTGTTTACCTTTGTTCTCGTGAAGGAAGTAGAATATATCATAGTAGGTAACGGGCTAGCAGGGATTGCTTTTTGTGAGCAATTAAGAGCAGCAAAGAAAGACTTTATTGTCTTTGATAATAAATCACAGCAGTCATCAAGCGTTGCTGCGGGATTATATAATCCAGTGATTCTAAAACGATTTACCAAAGTTTGGAACGCAAAGGCCCAGTTAACTTTAGCAATCCCAAAATACAAGGTGCTTGAGCAACTTTTAGATGTGAAATTAGATTATCAATTGCCAGTCTATAGACGATTCATGTCCGTCGAAGAGCAGAATGATTGGTTTACAGCTTCAGATAAGCCTGTTTTAGAAGAGTACTTGTCTACGACCTTAGTGAAGAATACAAATGACGACATACATGCAGATTTTGGTTTTGGTGAGGTCTTGCATTCTGGTAGAATTGACACATCACAATTAGTTAAATCATACAGGAACTATCTACTTGAAGTGGAAAAACTTGAAGTGAATGGGTTTCAGTATGAATTATTAAAAATAGAATCTGAATATATCGAGTATAAAGATATAAGAGCAACCTATATTGTATTTGCAGAAGGTTATGGAGTGTCTAAAAATCCATTTTTTAACTATCTACCATTAAACGGAACCAAAGGCGAAATGCTCACCATTGAAGCTCCAGATTTGAAGATGGAATTTATCATGAAATCATCGGTGTTTATCGTTCCGTTGGGGCATGATTTATTTTGGATTGGAGCCACTTACGAACGTCAAGATAAAACCCATAGTATTACTGAAAGTGCAAAGGAGCAATTGGTAGATAAACTAAGACAGATTATCAAATGCGATTTTAAAATTGTAAAACAAGTAGCTGGTATAAGACCAACCACAAAAGATAGACGACCTTTAGTAGGGGCGCATCCAGATCATAAAAACATATTTGTACTCAATGGTTTAGGAACGCGAGGTGTTATGATTTCACCTTATGTTGCTGAACAACTCTTTAATCATATTGAAACAGGGGAACAGCTGGATCCAGAAATAGATATTAAGAGAATTAAAAAATAGTGATTCGAGCACATTTCCGAAGAAAACAGTCTAAGAACAAAGAGTAAGTGGTTCTCAAGGGAAGGCTAAGATTTATTTCTTAGCTAAGTTTTTATCATAACTCACAAATAAATTAATCCATATATTTCGAGATAGTCTCATTATTATTGGTCCAAAGACAATCATAGTGATAACAATAGCTATAAAAGCAGTCATTAATGATGTTTCAAAAACTAAGTAGCTCATCAAAAAGGCAATTACTGAAAAGGTAATCCCAACGCCATAACTTACATACATCGAACCATAAAAGAAGGACGGTTCAAGACGGTATGTTAGCTTGCATTTAGAACAATTATCATTAATCTTAAACACATCACTAAGCACATAAGGGTTTTTAGTTTGATACATAGATTCTTTATGACATCTTGGGCAAGTTCCCGTAAAAATGCTATAAATTTTTGTGCCTTTTAACATGACTTAAATTTGATTACTTTTGCGCTCTGTAAATAAAAGACAAATTTACGTTTTATTAAATTATTCATTGTAACAAAAGTAGCAAATGCTTAATATTCATAATCTTTCTATCTCTTTTCAAGGCGAATACTTATTTGAAGATATCACCTTTAAATTAAGCCCAGGTGACCGTATTGGTCTGATCGGTAAAAACGGAGCTGGGAAATCGACAATGCTCAAAATATTATCAAAAGAACTCGAGCCAGATTCTGGACAAATTGCCGCAGATAAGAATTTGAGTTTTGGGTTTTTAAAACAGGATATTGATTTCACTCTCGGACGAACTGTCCTGCAAGAGTCTTATGAAGCTTTTAAGGAAATTAAAGAATTAGAGGCTAAAATGGAATATGTCAATACGCAATTGGCAGAGCGTACCGATTACGAAAGTGAAGGTTATAATCAACTGATGATTGATTTGAACGATATCCAGCATACATACGAAATAATTGGAGGTTATAATTATCAAGGTGAAACTGAAAAAATATTACAAGGACTAGGTTTTAAGCGTGAAGATTTTGAAAAATTAACGGATACGTTTTCTGGGGGATGGAGAATGCGAATCGAATTAGCAAAACTGTTATTACAAAATAATGATATTTTGCTTCTCGATGAGCCAACAAATCACTTGGATATAGAATCTATTATTTGGTTAGAGAACTTTTTGAAAGGATATTCTGGAGCCGTTGTTATCGTTTCTCACGATAAGATGTTTTTAGATAATGTGACGAATCGTACTATTGAGATTTCATTGGGTAGAATTTACGATTATCCAAAAGCTTATACTAAGTTTTTAGTACTAAGAAATGAAATTAAAGCACAACAATTAGCATCCCAGAAGAATCAACAAAAGCAAATTGAACAAACCGAAAAACTTATTGAGAAGTTTAGAGCCAAAGCTAGTAAAGCAACAATGGCGCAATCTCTTATCAAAAAGCTAGATAGAATGGATCGCATATCTGTTGATGAAGATGATAACAGTGTGATGACTTTGAACTTCCCAATATCTGTAACACCTGGTAAAGTCGTTATAGAAGCAGAGGGTATATCTAAAAATTATGGTGATAATCACGTGTTGTCTAATGTTAATTTACTTATCGAAAGGGATAGCAAAACAGCTTTCGTTGGGCAGAACGGACAAGGGAAATCTACACTTGCAAAAATTATAGTTGGTGAGCTTAAGTATCAAGGGGATTTAAAGTTAGGTCACAATGTGCAAATAGGGTATTTTGCTCAAAATCAAGCAGAATATTTAGACGGTAGTAAAACAGTCTTAGATACTATGATTGACGCTGCTAATGAAACGAATAGGTCAAAGGTTAGAGATATTCTAGGGTCATTTTTATTTAGAGGTGATGAAGCAGAAAAGTATGTGCGTGTGTTATCTGGAGGGGAACGAAATCGTTTGGCTTTAGCCAAATTGATGCTGCAACCACTAAATGTATTGGTGATGGATGAGCCAACAAATCACTTGGATATCAAATCTAAAAATGTACTCAAAGAAGCATTGCGAAAATTTGAAGGTACCTTAATTCTAGTATCTCACGATAGGGATTTTCTTCAAGGCTTAACAGATAGTATATACGAATTCAAGGATCAAAAAATAAAGGAATATTTAGGGGATATTGATTTTTATTTAGAAGAGCGCAATGTTGAGAATTTGCGTGAAGTAGAAAAACGAACTGTAATTAAAGCGACCCCTAAAGAAACCAATAAGCAATCTTATGAAAGTCAGAAAAAGCTCAAATCTTTAAATAATAGATTAAGTAATATAGAGTCTAAGATAAATGCTTTAGAAAAAGAGGTCAAAGCAGATGATTTAGAGCTCGCAACTAATTATGACGCTACCGCAGCAAACGCTGGCTTTTTTGATCGCTATCAAGCTAAAAAAGATAAATTAAAAAAACTAATGGCAGATTGGGAAACCGTTCAATTTGAATTGGATGAATTGTCATAAGCTTCGAGACTTGTTTTAGGTTTTTTTTAACTCTTTTCTCTTTTGTATTTAGATACTTTTGCATTCAAATTACTTGATTTCTCATGAGGTAGAAGTAAGTAATTAAGCACTAATAAAATAGTCCCATGCGTAATATCATACTTTCTATACTAGGAGTTGTTCTCATTTTTGGAGCGATTTATATTGGTAACAACATAGCTAGCACTAAGAAAAAGAAAAGACCTATTCCAGAAAAAGTAATTAAAACTGTTTTTACAGATACCATAGAAAATGGTGAAGTTCAAATCGTAATTCCTGCAAACGGTAGTTTAATGTCAAAACATCGTGTAGAGTTATACGCAGAAGTTCAAGGTGTTTTTAGAACGAGTTCTAAACTTTTTAAGCCCGGTCAAGAATACCGTCAAGGTGAAACTTTGATTCGTATAGATGCGTCAGAGTATTATGCGAGTGTGCAATCGTCAAAAAGTAATCTGTATAATTCTATTGCTGCTATTATGCCAGATTTACGATTGGATTTTCAAGATGTATTTCCAAAATGGCAAAGCTATCTTGTTAGTTTTGATTTAGATAAGCCAACGCCTAAGTTGCCCGAGATGATTTCTGAAAAAGAAAATTATTTTATAACTGGACGTGGCATTATATCTAATTATTACAACGTCAAAAATTTAGAGCAACGATTAGCAAAATATACGATAAGAGCACCTTTTACAGGAATACTTACTGAAGCTTTAGTGACAGAGGGGTCTTTAATTAGAAACGGACAAAAACTAGGGGAGTACATTGATCCTTCAGTCTATGAAATGGAAGTGGCATTAAGTAAAACGTACGCAAGTCTTTTAAAAGTTGGAGAATCAGTTGTATTAAGAAATATTGAACATACTGAAACTTATACTGGTACTGTGTCTCGTGTAAATGGAAGTATTGATCCAACAACACAAACTATTACAGCGTTTATTGAAGTTAAAAATGAAATGCTTAAAGAGGGTATGTATCTTGAAGCAAGTCTAAATGCTAAAGAAGAGGATGATGTTATTGAAATTAGTAGAAATTTGTTTTTGGATACAGAACAGATTTTTATTGTAAGAGACAGTGTGCTTGACCTTATTGATGTTACACCTGTTTATTTTTCAGACTCTAAAGTCATTTTGAGAGCTGTGCCAGATGGTACCGTTATTTTATCAAAACCTGTTCCGGGAGCTTATGCAGGGATGTTAGTAAAACCATATAGTTCAAAAACGGAAGCGCCTAAACCAGATGTTGCTGAAAAACCTAAAACCTTAGAAGTTTCAAAATCAAAAAAAGCAAAATAAGTCATGAGAAAACTGATTGCTTATTTCATAAAGCATAGTGTCGCAGTTAATGTTGTGATTATCGCGTTTATCATTTTTGGATATTTTGGGGCTACGAACTTAAAGTCGTCATTTTTCCCTTTAATAGATTCAAAAAACATTAGTATCAATGTAACGTATCCTGGTGCGTCTCCTCAAGAAGTTGAAGAAGGTATTGTACTCAAAATAGAAGATAATCTTAAAGGCTTAAATGGTGTAGCACGTGTTACTTCTACATCGAGAGAGAACAGTGGGAATATCAATGTAGAAATTGAAAAAGGAAAAGATATTGATTTCATGCTTCTTGAAGTCAAAAATGCTGTTGATCGTGTGCCTTCATTCCCTGTTGGGATGGAGCCTTTAATTGTTGCCAAGCAAGAATCTAATAGACCAACAATCTCATTTGCGATTAGTGGGACGGATATTCCGTTAGCGACCTTAAAGCAAATTGGACGACAAGTAGAGAACGATTTACGAGGCATTGATGGGATTTCACAACTACAAATTTCAGGTTATCCAGAAGAAGAAATCGAAATCGCAATCAATGAAACTAATTTATTAGCTTATAATTTATCGTTTGCCGATGTTTCAACTGCGATTAACCAATCTAGTTTAATTACAACAGGAGGAACCATCAAAACAGATGCTGAAGAATATCTCATTAGAGCAAATTCTAGATCATATTTTGCAGATGAGCTGTCAAACTTAGTTGTTAAATCTGACCCTTCAGGACGCATTATAAGGCTAAAAGATATTGCTGTAGTAAGAGATCAGTTTTCAGAAACCCCAAATGCTAATTATTTTAATGGTGATTTGTCTATTGATGTTACCATCTCTAGTACTAACAATGAAGACTTAATTACTTCGGCAGATAAAGTAAAAGAGTACATTGAAGATTTCAACCAAAAATATGATAATGTTCAATTAAATGTTGTTAGAGATTTATCGATTACATTAGTACAGAGAACTGAACTTCTGCAGGAAAATGCACTAGTAGGTATGATTCTAGTCGTCCTATTTTTGTCATTATTTTTAAATACACGACTAGCGCTATGGGTGGCCTTTGGCTTGCCTATTTCCTTTTTAGGAATGTTCATTTTTGCCGGTTATTTTAATGTGACTATTAACGTATTATCACTTTTTGGGATGATTATCGTCATTGGTATTTTAGTAGATGATGGTATTGTCATTGCAGAAAATATCTATCAACATTATGAAAAAGGTAAAACTCCAGAACAAGCCGCTGTAGACGGTGTAATGGAAGTGCTTCCTGCTATCGTATCTGCAATTCTTACGACCATTTTAGCATTCTCCATTTTCTTATTTCTTGATGGACGAATAGGAGAGTTTTTTGGAGAAGTATCTGTCGTTGTGATACTGACCTTATTGGTGTCATTAGTTGAAGCTTTAATAATTTTACCAGCACATTTAGCGCATTCTAAAGCATTGAGAAAACAAGATAATACTCCAAAAGAGGGTATTGCTGGTACCTTTCAAAAAGTGTTTTCTAAATTAAGATATATCAATAAGTTTGGAGATAGAATTATGAACTGGCTTCGTGATAAATTATATAGTCCATCATTACGATTCGCTTTAAAGTATAAGTTTTTGACGTTCTCTTTTTTTATTGTGTTCATCATTCTTACTAAAGCTAGCTTTGAGGGAGGGATTATTAGAGGTGCGTTTTTTCCGCAGATTGCGAGTGACACCGTTCGTATTACGTTAAATATGCCTAATGGAACGAATGAAAAGGTTACAGATAGTATTATTTCTTATATCGAAGCGAAAGCTATTGAAGTGACAGATGAAATTAATAATGAATATATTGGTGAGAATGCAGAGAAGCATTTGGTAGAGAATATGATTCGTAATATTGGGCCTGGTTCATCTACAGCATCTTTAGTTATTAATATGTTGCCAGGAGAGGAGCGTCCTAACGCATTGTCTTCGGCTTTGGTTACGAATAGAATACAAGATCGCGTCGGACCTGTATTTGGTGTTGAAAGTTTAGTGTACGGTAGTGGTGGTAATTTTGGCGGAAGTCCAGTATCTATATCACTCTTAGGAAATGATATTTCAGAGTTAAAGGCTGTAAAAGCAGAGCTTAAACAACATCTAGAAAATAATGTATTGCTAAAGGATGTTACGGATAACGATCCTGCTGGTATTAAGGAAATTCGGTTAGAACTTAATGAAAGTGCTTATGCACTTGGTTTAAATTTAAGAACTGTAATGACTCAAGTTAGATCTGCATTTTTTGGATCTCAAGTGCAACGTTTTCAAAGGGGACAAGATGAGATTAGAGTTTGGGTACGTTATACTAGAGAGAGTCGTTCGTCTATTAAAAATTTAGATAACATGCGAATATTAGCACCAAACGGACAACGAGTTCCGTTAAAAGAGGTTGCTAGTTACAGTATTGAACGCGGTGATGTTGCTATTAATCATTTAGAAGGTCGACGAGAGATTCAGATTTCCGCAGATATAAAAGATTTGAAGATAACAAGTCCGACAGATATTATGGCGGAGATTAAAGATGAAATTATGCCAGAGATTTTGTCAAAATATCCTACGGTCTCACCGTCGTATGAAGGTCAAAATAGAGAGCGATTAAAATTAACAGATTCATTGGCTCCAGTTGGAATTACAGTATTATTACTCATATATATTGTCATTGCTTTTACGTTTAGAAGCTACAGCCAACCGCTCTTGTTAATGCTATTAATTCCTTTGAGTTTACCAGCTGTAGCTTGGGGACATTGGATTCATGACTTCCCATTGAATATTTTATCAATGCTTGGTATCATTGCACTTATAGGTATTATGGTTAATGATGGATTGGTTCTTATTGGGAAATTCAACAATAATTTAAGAGATGGTTTAGCGTTTGATGATGCTTTGTATGAGGCAGGTCGTTCTCGTTTTAGAGCGATCTTTTTAACATCCATAACGACTGTAGCTGGTTTGGCGCCACTAATTTTCGAGGAGAGTAGGCAAGCGCAATTCTTAATCCCTATGGCAGTATCAATTGCCTATGGTATCGCTTTTGCAACGGTTTTAACACTTATAGTCTTACCAATTTTCTTATCATTTAGTAATAGCGTGAAAACGACAGGTAAGTGGCTTTGGACTAATAAGGAGGTTACAAAAGAGGAAGTAGAACGTGTGACAAGAGAAAATGACGGTGATGGTCACTTTGAAGATGGCTCTACTGTGCTACTTTCTAACGATTATGTCACTAAAGAAGAATTAACGCTTTTAATCGAAGAACAAAATAAACCAAATGACTATTAGAATCTATACGACTTGTTTTCTAGTTTTCTTCGGAATAATAGGTAATGCGCAACAAGTATTAACCACAGATGAAGCTGTAAAGCTTGCGTTAGAACATAATTACGGAATTAAAATTGCTAACAACACTGTTGAAGTTGCAGAGAATAATTCAGGAATTTTAAACTCTGGGTATTTGCCAACAGTTACAGGTAATGCTGGAGCAACATTAGATATTCAGAATTCTGAAGGACAACGAATTGAAGGTCCTGCTGTACTTGCAGAAGGTGTAGAAACACGTCGTTATAATGCTTCAGTAAACCTAAATTATACCTTGTTTGATGGTTTGGGAAGATTATATAATTATAAGCGTTTAAAAGAAGAGTACCAATTATCTGAGTTGGAAGCTCGTGAAACTATAGAAACGACAATGTTACAGTTGTTTTCTATTTATTATAGTGTAGCCCAACTCTCTGAAAACACAGATGCTCTTGAAGAAACCTTAATTATTTCAAAAGATAGATTAACAAGGGTAGGGTATCAATTTGATTATGGTCAAAACACTAAACTGGATGTGTTAAATGCAGAAGTTGATATTAACAATGATAGTATAGACCTTATCAATATAGAGCAACAATTACGAAATACAAAACGTGATTTAAACTTCGTTTTAGGGAATCAAATTATTGAGAATTATAATGTAGATACGACGTTGAATTTTTTATTTCAATTAAACAAAGAAGATCTTTTAGAAAAAACAAAACAGAACAATGTCTCTTTATTGCAAGCAGAAAAAAATATAAATATTAGTCAGTTTGATATTAAAACTAACAAAGCCCAGTTTTTACCTACAATTGGATTGGTAGGGTCTTACGGTTGGAACGAGTCTGCTACAGATAATCCTTTAGCGTTTATCGTGCAAAGTACAACATCTGGTTTGTCTGCTGGAGTAAATTTAAGCTGGAATTTATTTGATGGCGGAAGCACTTTGACCCGTGATAAAAACACTAAAATTATATTAGAGAATCAAAAACTTCTGAAAGAACAACTTGTTTTGGATGTAGAGCGAAATTTTAATAATTCTTGGGATGACTATCAAAATAGATTAATCATTTATCAGGTTCAAGAGAATAATATAAAAACAGCTCTAAATAATTTTGAACGTACCGAAGAAAAATTTAAAATAGGTCAAGTCACTTCAATAGAATTTAGGCTGGCCCAGCTCAATTTGCTTAATGCAGAGTTAAGTAGAAACCAGGCTAAATACGATGCTAAATTAGCAGAGTTAACAGTACTTCAATTAAGTGGAGAATTATTGAATGTAGATTTTTAATTTCCGAAGAAAAGATTATGCAAGAACACTTTTTTCAATGCCCATATTGCTGGGAATCTATCTCAATGCTTATCGATGTTTCACAATCTCAACAACAATATATTGAAGATTGTGAGGTGTGTTGCAATCCTATTCAACTGCGAATTACTACTGAAAATCAAGAGATTATTGGTTTTGATGCAGAAAATATAGAACAGTAATTTTGTTTAAGTAGTTGATTTTCAAGTTTTTATTTATTTTTTCAAGAATCACTATGCGTTTCATCGAAAATATTTGTTGTTTAACGAGTATTCGGTTAGATTTGTAAGTGAAATGCTTCCCTCAGCCAAATCTATTTTTATGAAAACTGCTAAGCTTACATTATTATTCAGTCTTGTTACCTTATTGTCCTTTGGTAGCGTTTCAACTAAAGAAAAAGATGCTTTAAAAGCAATTTATAATTCGACCAATGGCGCGCTATGGAGAGTAACATGGGATTTAAATAAACCAGTTCAAGAATGGCAAGGAGTCTCTGTAAAAGGTGATAAAGTTATTGGACTTAATTTAGAGTTTAATAACCTTAGAGGCTTTATACCAGAAGAAATAGGTGATTTAGTCCACTTGAAACATATTAATCTTTTTAGAAATAAGATTTCTGGAGGGATACCATCTTCAATACAAAATTTGAAATCCCTCGTAACTTTAAATGTAGCTTTTAATATGCTCTCAAATCCTTTGCCACAAGAGATCGGAGAATTAAAGTCTTTGAAAAATTTAAAGTTATTCATGAATAGGATATCAGGTGAAATTCCTCTGTCAATAGGTGAATTAACAAACTTAAATACATTAGAATTATACAATAATGAATTTACAGGTGAGTTACCATCAACTATTGGGCAACTTTCTAAATTAAAAGAGTTATTAATTAGTAGTAATCAAATTACAGGTAAGTTGCCATCAACGATTTCTAATGCTAAAGGCTTAATAGTAATTAGCATTTTTGAAAATAATTTTTTTGGAGTATTACCCAATTCTATTTGTGATTTGGCAAATTTAGAGGAGTTAGTTATTTCTAATAATGCGTTCTACGGAAAACTACCGAATCAAATGTCTAGTCTTACAAATTTGAAAGTATTGCTTATTAATAATAATGAATTTAAAGGAAATTATGCACAATTAAGAATGCAACTTCCTAACTTAAAACAGTTTGATTTTGTTGAAGAGAGGAATCAGAGTATGATTGCTACACTGGATTCAGAAGAAGATGAGGATAAGGACGGGGATGACAACTAAAAAAAATAATTAAGTTTTAAATTATATAGAGCTCTCAACACATAATTGTTTGGGAGTTTTTTTTCCAGTATACGTAGTGATATATAAAATCAGTAGAGATATAGGTTTTTTTATAAGGAAAATTCATCATCTTTTTTCATCTAAATCCTTATTGATTAGGTAAGTAAGTACAAAGGCAACAATCTCTTTAAATCTTTTTATAATATAATTGGTAATATCTAAAAAAGCTTATATCTTTGCAGTCCTAAAATGTTTGAGTCAGTATTATGAGCTGAAAGTTAAAAGCTAAGACATTCATTTTTTGATTACATCGCGGGATAGAGCAGTAGGTAGCTCGTCGGGCTCATAACCCGAAGGTCACTGGTTCGAGTCCAGTTCCCGCTACTAGTTTAAATACTTTAAAATCAACGGTTTAGTTCATTCTAAACCGTTTTTTTTATGCTTACTATTCATGAATTAGTTACCTTAGAGGTTCAAAATGAA
>JAWUWM010000062.1:0-48875 GCA_034111845.1 Psychroserpens sp.
AAGGTTGGCACTTTGATATCTTGTGTAAATTGAAGGCTACTGCATTGGGTATAATAATCCATAGCAGCTTTAAAACCATGGGCTTTTGAGGTATAGAAATCATCAAACTGCCTTAGGGTTTTAATGTTACTTAGTTTTTTATCACTGAGGCGCTCTGGGAATTGCTGTTGTTTGATGCGCAATTTATCGAGCAGGTGTTTTCTAAACAGAATGGCAAAAGGTCTATTGATGAGTTTTTGTAACTCGGTAGACGAGCCATCTAAATAGGTAGGCACCGAAATACCAATGGCTGCTTTAACCTCAATAGGCAGGGTTCTAGCTTCACCTACATATTTAAGCACTACATTACCTCCTAAACTAATGCCTTGCAAATAGATTTTAGAATAGCTTTTGTTTGTAATACAGTGCTGTATCACATCATCTAAATCATTGGTTGCGCCAGAATGGTAACTCCCATAAAACCGATTATCGGTACCACTACAGCCTCTAAAATTCATACACAGGGCATCCATACCGTTTTGGTTGAATAATTTTGCGGTCCCCGTGACATAAGGGCGCTGGGCATGCCCTTCTAAACCATGGAGAAGAATTATAACAGCGTCTGCTTTGTCTTGAGCATAACTCCAATCTAAGTCTAAAAAATCGCCGTCTCGCGTGTCAATACGTTCACGGGTTTGTTTGAGTTTTACGGTTCTAATAATCCCTGAATATACAGTGGCTATAAAGCCGTTTTTGAATTGAAATCGTGGTTTAAAGGTAGATTGTAGGATGGGCATCTTAATAGTTTGCGGTGGTCTGTCTTTGGTTTGTAGTTTTACTCTTGTGGGAGTATCACAGGTGTAAATTTAAAGTCTTTTCCGTTAAATAATCCTTTATCACTTAATTTTAATGAAGGAATTACTAATAACCCCATAAACGATAAGGTCATATACGGTGCATTTAGTGAGCTCCCCATCTGCTTTGCCATGTTGTCAAGTTCGGCATAGGCTTTACCAATAGTGGCGCCATCTTGATCACTCATAATGCCTGCAACAGGAAGCGGGACAATTTTTTCTTCGGAAAGCGTCACCGCACAAATACCCCCTTTATTTTCAATGATGAGATTTACCGCTTTGCAAATCATCGCATCACTCACGCCTACGGCAATGATGTTGTGAGAATCATGACCTACAGAAGAGGCTATTGCGCCTTCTTGGAGTCCGAAATTTTTAATAAATGCCAGTGCTGGCTGGTCATTATTATAGCGATTAACGACGGTCATTTTAAGACTATCAGTATCGGTGTTTGAGACTAGGTTTCCGTTTTCTACGGTGGCTTCTTCAATCAATTCATTGGTGACCAATTGCCCTTCTAGGGCTTCAATCACTCTAATGTTCTTTTTTGACGAAGCACCTTCCAAAGTGCCTTCCAAAGCAGCTTCCGCAGTACCTGCCGTAGAACGTTCTGAAGCAATTCTAAAATCGGACACGGTTTTCTTTGACGTCTTAAAATTATTTAAATTTTTAAAGGCAATGGTTTGGAGTTTAGAATTTCCGCAGTCACTCACCAATTCGCCATTGATATAGGTTTGAAGGACTTTAAAATCGATTAAATCTTCAACAATAATACAATCGGCAGCATCCCCTATTTGCAATATACCAACATCGAGATTATAATGCTCCACAGGATTTATACAGGCGGCTTGCAATACTTTAAAGACATCCATGCCTTTAGCCACTGCTCTAGCGCATAATTTATTAATGTGATCCACGATTAAATCATCGGGATGCTTGTCATCACTGCAAAACATTATATGCTTATAATGGTCTGGTAGTAAATCAATCAAAGCTTCAAAATTTTTGGCTGCACTCCCCTCTCTAATGAGAATTTTCATGCCTTTTTGGAGTTTTTCTAAGCCTTCTTCATAGGTAAAACATTCGTGATCTGTAGAAATTCCTGCATTGATATATTTGGTAATGTCTTCTCCAACAACGCCTGGTGCATGACCATCAATAGGCTTCTTGTAGTGTTTTGCCCATTCTAATTTTTGGAGTACCTCTGGATCATCAAATAACACACCAGGATAATTCATCATCTCAGCCAAATACTTGATCTCTGGGTTTGCCATAAGCTCCTTAATCCCATCGGCATCGATAACCGCTCCAGCAGATTCAAAACGGGTTGCTGGCACGCAAGATGGTGCGCCAAAATTGAACTTAAAAGGGGTTTGTTTCCCGTTGTCTATCATAAAATTAACACCTTCTATCCCGAGCACATTAGCGATTTCATGAGGATCAGAGACGGTTGCCACTGTACCATGAGTCACCGCAATTTTTGCGAACTCTGTGGGCACCAACATGGAACTTTCTATGTGAATGTGTGCATCTATAAATCCTGGAAGGATGTACTGATTGACGTTGTGTGCCTTCTCCTCTATGTTGAAAATTTTACCTTTAGAAATGGTAACTTCTCCCTTGAAAATGCGTTTATTTTTGATATCGACTATTTGACCTTGTAGTATCATGACTTGCGTAATTGTGCTGTAAAACTAAACTTTTAAAACAAAAAAAACGAGAATACATCTCGCTTTTGGGTTTGAATATATAGCGTCTTATTTAAAAAATATCTAAAATATTTAGAGACGATTACTAGTTACTCATCTTATCTTTTTGGTTTTGGAGGATCTCGAACTATCGGAAATACTTCGTACTTAATTTTCATACTTCGACAAACTTGCGGATTAGGATCTGATTTGTAGCCTACAATTTGAACTTTTGCAATATTCCCAGCAGCTGTTTTAACAAAAAAAACATGATTTTTTCCTGGGACGTTACTTTTATGATCAAGAAACAGCAGAAATCGTCCATTTTTTGGATGTTTTGGCGAACTGTATTTAGCATCTCTTATTTTTCTGTACGTAATCTTTTCAAAATTCATGGCTCCTTGATCTGACCATGAAAGGCCTTTCAATGCTTTTAAAGATTCTTTAGCTTGAGGCCAGCACTCAAAAACGAGATCTGAAGTACGATTCACTTTCCCTGTGGTCATAGCACCTTTTTCTAAGTCAAATGGAGCATTAGCTAAAAGCTCTTTATATTGAACTCCCAACTCTAACGACTCTGGTGAAAAGTTGTTCCAAGCATTCACCCTTTGATTAAAATCAGCATCCCTATCTTTTCCAGAGGAATCCTTATACTCTAAAAGCGCAGCTATACCTCCGCCCGCAGCCAAAAATGATATAAAAATACCGATGAGCCAGTTTAATTTGCTTCCCTTTTTTTTATGGTCTAAATTACTTGTCATCTTTTATCTCATTTAAAGGTTCATATTAATGTACTTTTAATCGTTGAAAACCAATTTTTTAAATCGGCTCCGGCCCTAAACATCAGGTAGGCAGATTGTAGAAAAACGGTTTCTGCAGCTCTAGCTTTCGCGTTGCGAATTGCACCATACTTATGCAGGGATTGATCGGTTAAAATTTCATTTAAATCTACTTGATAGCCTTGTGATGTGGCTTTATCCAATAAATAACCAACTAATGCCTTTGCACCAAAACTTTGACCTTTTGCATCTCCAAATTTTCTACCGCCTGGTCTAAGAAATGCAAATGCAGTCCATAATATATGAGCATCTGGGTTTAAATTTGCTAGCGCTTTGTTACCTGCGTCTTCACCTAATATGCGTCGTGCATGTCTTTCAAATATGTTATACTTAAAACGATTGGTAGCAGCATAAGCCAACACAAAATCACGTGCTGGAATAGCTCCTGGAAACACCCTTTTATCTGTTTCGGGGTTTATAAAGCTTTCGCGCTCTTCCCAAACACTAAGAATAGAAGACGGTAGTTCTAATTTGGTACGGATTTCCCATAAAAAATCCAACCCTGCATCATCATAATAGGTGTGTTTTAATTCCGAATTCATGGTCATAACCTGTGATGTACCTTCGCGCCAAGAGGTCACTAAGGCTAGAAACAGTTCCTCTTGACTTTGATCAGGAAAAACGGTTTCTATTTCTGCTAGTTTTTTAGAAACAATGTTGCTGTTCTTTTCTTTTGACAATTTTTTTATAAGAGAAGCGAGCGTGTATTGTCCAAGATCTATAGGTGTAGTACCTTTTTTTTGATAGAGCTTTCCTCCACCTCCTTTTTTTGACTTAAACCCATTATCAGGGATTCCAAAACGGTTCGCATTAATTTTCATATACGCGACACGCTCAGACCCTTCCATCGTTTTTACAGCAAGCATGGCTGGTTGTAATATAGCGTTCTTGATTGATTGCATAATGATATTGGTTGTTTACTTCTAATTTTGATTATGACTGTTTTGTGCGCACGAGCACATAAAATAAATCTTACTCCAGCATCTGTTTTTCTGGATCGTCTATACGTTTTTTTGCTAATATTTGAAGTAGCTCCTCCCGTTCCTGATCATTCAAAATATCATGAAATGTGGCAGATAGCGTTGCTCTTGTTGGACCTACTCCCAAATAATTGTCATGTAATTTTACTGCGAATTCTTTTGGAACATTATCCATTATTAATTTGAGCGTGTCTATTCTTGGTTTTTGAAGTTTTACTAATTCATTTCTAATTAATTCTGTAATTTCAGTAAATGATTGTTGATGTTCCATGTTGTCTATAATTTAATAGTATTCAATCTTGATATTTAGAATTGTAACATTGAGGATTCAATATATACCTTCAGTAGCGTCCTAAAACCTGCCTAATTTGCAGATACCAAAAAGGGAACTGAATCTCTCATTCTTTTTTAATTGTCTTTCGGTTTTTCACTAGCGTTGCCAAGCCTCCAAAAAAGAGTAGAACGCCTCCAAAAAACGTCACGAAAACGCCAATCTCTGCGTTATGCCTAATACTTACCCTATTGGTACCACTCCCAAAGTATTGGGTGTTTTGAGATGCAGAAAAAATGACATCAAGCGTAAAACCTATAATCAGCACACCAGTAATTAAGATTAGTAGACTCAACCATTTCAACGACATAGGCTTCTTGTTTGCTACCAATCCTGCAATACCACCAATCAACCCTGCTGCAATGCTTAATGCTCCTTGAGTCATATCCAGGCCATTTGCACTGCCAGAACCTATCCCAGTTGTTCTGGTAGTCACCCATGGTAATAATACACCTACTAAAACAAGAGCTGCTCCAAGCCATTTAAGGATGTGTTTTTTAGAGCTTGATGTTGTAGTCGCTTCCACACCGTCTGTTATAGTTTCCTTATCGCCATTGCTCGCATTAGATTCTATGATAATTGGGTCTTTAGTCTTAGCAAAATCACCTTTAGATGGGATACTTTTCTCAGGTTTTTTTTGGGTAGTCTTTGGTTGTTCTACTGGTATTAATTCTAGCATCTCCCCATCAATATCCCTGGCAATTTGTTTGACAGCGACAAGTTCTTGTTTGATATCATCTACTGTTTCGTCATCAATTTCAAATTCTCTTTGTAATGCACGATAAGATATTTTACCCTCTTTTTCAAGAAGGTCTATTACCTTATATAAGAGTTTATAAAAAGTCATATCTATAGGTTTAAGTTGTATCAATATGTACAACACAAGTAAAAATGCTACTCGGCATACATTAGAGGTTTATCCTTCCAAACACTTTAACAAATTGGATTGGTCATAGTAATTATTACCAAAATCATCTGTTGCATTCGCCCTATCTGTATAAGCAAATAGTAGATTACCATCCCTAATATCTTCAAACAACCTATTTTTTAGTTTTCCTTGAACCAGTTCATTTTCAGCATCGGAAATCGCTGGACAACCATGACTTCTACCTGCTCTATTTAACTTTTCGCTTACATAGCTTGCAGTATGCATCATTATACCTCTTCGCAACGCTCTATCATTTATCCCAACTTCAAGACCGTAAAGTTTTAACCAAACTCGCTTTTCAATTTTCCCATCATCCTTTTTTTTATCTCTTGGAAACGCTCTACCTGTAACAAAAAAGCCTAGACTAGACTTATTAGATCCTACTGTATTTGAAAAATTACGCGCTTTTAGTCTTTCATTTTTTTTATTTTGAGAACCTACACCATGTGCCACATATAAATGGCTGCGTTTAAAACCATTTAATATATTTAATATGACCATACGTCTTTCATTTGATGGTTTGGTAAAGTCGATTATAATTAAATACCCCGTAGTATTATCATAGGTGATTTTATTTTTTCTATGCCTCTTATCTACCCAATGCGCATGTGAAGGACAGCTTCCATTATCAATTTTCGTATACCCTGCATAGGCAATTCTAAAAGCTTCAAAATCTATTTCGCCTTCTAATTCAAATTGCTTAAACAGTTGTGTGGTTTCATCTAAGGATTTTCCCTGAAATTGTTCACTAGGCAACGCTGAAGATGACACATCATTAGTTAAAACACAGGCCTCAATTGCACTAATTTTGTCTCCTAAAACGTAGTGATCCCACTCAGAAAAAGTAATGGTATTGTCAGCCGATATGACTATTCTTGGATATGGATGATGGTAAAACTGAACGTTAGTGCTATCCCCATTGCTTTCAACAAAACATAAATATTGAGCAGTATCTGCAAATGTAACAGCAGCCACCTCATCAGTAACAGGTGAGCTTTGATTAGGCGTATAGATGTCATGTGTATCGATGCCATAATCTGTGCCATCTAAAACATCAGTTCCAGGCCAAATCCCTGAAAGATTAAACTGAAATTTAATGCGCTGGTTGGTATCCATAAGTTCGCAATCAAAAGTGCTATTGATATCGTCTATGTCCACTATTTTACCGACATAGTTGGTTTTTGGAGTCTCATTGTCACCGTCAAAGGTGCACAACAAAAAGTCATTGATTTTCATAGTTGTTGTTGCTATTAAATTAATAAATGGTCTTTACTCAGTGGCCTTTTTTTTTTTACAGACTTATCTTTAAACAGTCAAACATTTAGTCTTTTCCATTAGGAGGTAACTCTGGTAATTCTTGAAGCATCCATCCAATAATTTGGATTCCATCATGAGAGAGGCTTCCCTTTTCTTTGATATCTTGATTATTAATATCAAATGGTCCAAAACTCACTGCTTTTTCTAATTCCTTTTTATCCAAACTATCCCAATTCGCGGTAATATTAAGATTTCTTACTGCTAAAAAAGCAACCGGTAAATGTGATAATGTTCCAATTTCCGGGTCACTTATTGCCCCTTTTTTAATCCCTGGAATATACCATGACCTATTAATATTGCACATCACTTCATTAAACCACTGTCTTCTAATTTTAACTACGCAGTATTCAAAACTAATACTCACATTATTAGTTTTTATGGCTTTTGATGGGGATTTCTTTTTAATAAAATCTTTAACTAAAATTTTTTCATTAAATCGTAATCCATGAAATGCTTTAGAAAACTTTAGTCCAACCGCTGTTCGTTTAACCTTAGATGCCTTATTTGGAATTGGTTTTAAAGTCACATTCATTTTTCTAGAAAAAACGGCCTTCTGAAGTTTACGATGATCTCTAATTATTTTTGTTGGTTTTGGTTTTGGCTTACTAACCGTATTTAAAACCAATGGATTACCAAAAAATACAGGTTGCATTTTTAGTACTTGCATTTTTAGTTCTATTGGTTTTACTTTTTTAGAAACGTTTAGCAAAGGCAAAGCATTAATAAGTTGAGCATCTGTCATTCTTACCTTTAGAATCTTTAGATTTGACTTTGACTTTGACTTTGTTGATTCTACTGTAGAAATTGGTTCTTTTATTTCAAAGTTGCGTTTTTCCCAAACTTTACTTTCACTTTCAAACCAATTTGAAGGTGATAAATGAGTTAGTCTAAAAAAATCTGTAATACCATTACCTCTTACCTGACTAAAAGATTCCCAATCTCGATCAACTTGTGCTTTAGTTCTCATAACACTATTGTGAATGGCTTCATTTTCGTCTTCACTTAAGCTGTCATCTATAAAAGGCAGAGCTCCCAATATCAGTTCATAAGCACTATCAATAGTGTTTGATAAAAAACCAACATTCAATCCATTATCGTCAACATAAGGGATTTCATTCACCAAATCTGAAGATACTTCTGGATTGGTAATACCCTCGAAATCTTCTTCATTAATTACGTGTGCAAAATTTTGCAATCTAAATGCTACTGGAGCATCTTTACTACTTTTGAAGGTATTGACAAAAAACTCATTAACTGGCTTATATATGGATTCTAATGTAATTCCCATTTATACTGTTTCTTTAAGTTTATTGATTATATATCTAAAACACAGATAGATAAAATTCTAAAATAAGATTGAAATTATTTTGGAGCATCTATTTTAGGACTTAACTGCACTAAATTGCTTATCCATCCTATAATTTGAGTTCCTTTTACTACCAATGAGCTTCCTTCTGTCTCTGCTTCATATTTACTAGAACTCTCACTATTGCTATAACTACTGCTTAACTTAAAAGGCCCAAAACCAACTGATCCTCCAACACCAACATCCTTTTTTAATGCTTCATAATGTGACACAAATTGTTTAGATTTAATTCTAAGTTCTTTAATTACAATTAGTTTTTTTGGTATAATTGGCAACCAAGTGTCTGCTCCTTTTGTTTCAGGAAATACTTGATCCATTTTACCTGTAGATATCTGACCTATTTTACCGTCTCCTACAAGAAACCAATTACTTAAATCAAACAGTAGTGTATCCAACCATGGCCGGTGAATACTAACAGTTCCATATTTAATATAAATTGACATAGACTCAACACTCCTATCTGTATGTTTTTCGCTTTTATCTACAGACACATTTGCTTTAGCACTCCAAAAACCAAACGAAGCTCCACCGCCTGCTTTAAAACTCGATGTTTTTGTTGACGTTGAGAATTCATTTTTGCCCCATTCATATTCATATTCTGAAAACCCAGTAGCATCTTGCTCACACCAATTACTTGGAAATAATTCAACATATTTACTAGTTACTGGAATAACACCTTGCGTAGCGACACTATACGCTTCAAACTTTTTCTTCGCAGAAGCAATCATATGTGCAGAAGCGTCAGTTCCCATTGCAGCTAAATTATCAATAGCTTGTTCAATTTTCGCTTTAGACCCTAAAGAAATCCATTCATCCCAAGCGCGATCCACTTTTCTAAGAGGTTTTTTACCCATTATTCCCCATAATTGCGCTGTTTGACGATTACTCATGGCAATCATATAATCTGTAGCATAATCTTGAAGTGCATCACTATATTTTTCTTCAAATTCCTTGTAAGCTTTATACTCTTTGGTATCTACTTCAACATCTTCACCATCGTCATCTTGCTTCGTTTTTCTTAACCTAGGGAAATATTTTTCAAATTGTTTTTTTTGAAATTCTTCCTGAGCTGGATCCATTGGCATCACATTAGCTGCATTTATAATAAGTTCCCAAGATTGGCTAATGGTAGAGCTATTCTCAATTGCTTGATAATTTTCATTAACACGAATTTTACTATCCACTAAAGTACAGGTGTTTGATAAATTTTCATAGCGTTTTGCAATATCAGATGTATCAGGAATTGCAGGATCTTCTCCAGGTAATGTCGGTGGCTGTACTGTGTTTGGTGAAGTCATATTTGGCTTCCATGGATTTCTAAAATCCAAATGATTAATAGGCTGTCCTGTAGGTAAAAAAGACACTAAAAACCCATCCATTCCACCAGGATTTTTATCGCTAATACCTAGCATTCTTTTTTTTAATTCATCATAAATTACGTAGACATCTTTTTTTTCTTCTGGCATGATTATATATTTATAAAAATTACTATTGTTTTCAAAAGACTTTATCTGCTAGTGATTTGACAGAAATCAACCCAGACAATATAGTTTCCATATATGCTCTAGTAGCTTTATCAAAAAACCCGTTAGCTGTCAGTTTTTGATTTGTAAGTTGAAATTGTATGAGCTCTTTTTCTGTTCTTGGACCAAAATCTCCATCTGTAGTTCCGACCTCAAAGCCCAACTTTTTCAAAGCATCCTGGAGTAATTTTACTTCTATACCTTTGCTTCCTTTCTTAAGGTTTTTCGTCGGAAAACGCACATCATCAACGGGTCGTAATCGTCTATAACCTAAAATTTTATCTTGAGATTTCCCGGTACTAGAAACTTGATCTCCTTGATTACCACCCAAACAATAAATTCTACCATCTCTTGAATACCCGTTAAAAAGACCAACATGACCTTGCCAAGATTCTCGACTTACTCTCCAAAAAATAACAACATCACCTAACTCTGGATTATCTATTGGCATCCCAACACGTAACCAAGATCTTGCCCCTAAACTATAAGACCGCTCCAATCCCGCTTCGTGCGCGCACCAGTTCATAAATAAACTACACCAGTGAGAATCATCTGACTTATAATTTTTAAAACCTGTATCCTTAGCATACTGAATAATCCGTGGATTGTTTCCCTTCCCTTTCATTTCTTTAACACCTATTTCTTTTGATGCTATTTCAAGAATATCCTTCATACTTTAATTTTGTTCTTATAGATTAGGTAAATTTCAAATAATATATTACTTTTAAAAAAAATAAAACACTGGTAATCAATAGATTAAAACCCTGTTTTTCTCCACATTTTTTTCCTTGTTAAAAAAATTAAAACCCTATTTTAATTAATTAACATCTAAGACCTTATTAAATAAATCTTAGAATTATGAAAAAATATTCTTTAGCTATCGTTGATGATCACACTTTAATTTCTCATGCTATTGCCAAATTGGTAAATTCTTTTAGTGATTTTAAAACACAATTCATTTGTAAAAGTGGTCAAGAGTTAATTGAGAGACTTCAATCTGAAAAAATAAAACCTCATATTATTTTAATGGATGTTTCTATGCCTACAATGAATGGGATTGAAACGACTCAATATATTAATAACACATACCCAGAAATTAAGACTATCGCCCTAACTGCAATTGAAAATGACGATTCTATTATTGGCATGCTTAAAGCGGGAGCAAAAGGCTATATTTTGAAGGATGCTGACATTGCTATATTTGAGAAAACACTAAAAAGCGTAGTTCAAAACGGTAGTTACTTCAACGATAAAGTCACTAACATTTTTATTAATTCTATTATTAATACAAGAGAAAATCAAGACAAAAATGTTCAATTAAAAAAACAAGAAAAAGAGTTTATGCGGTACGCTTGTTCAGAATTAACCTATAAGGAAATAGCAAATCGTATGTTTAGAAGCCCTAAGACCATTGACGGCTATAGAAATGACTTATTTGAAAAACTTAATATAAAAAACAGAACAGGTTTAGTTATCTACGCTATTAAAAATAAAATTTTCAATATCCAAGCGTAAATAGTACCCTTACCTCTACTTTTTAAGTTTTTACACCATCATTAAAATGATGTTTATTCTTTTATTTACTGTGTATTGATTGGCCTATTTGAAGTCTAATTAATGTAGTATTATTTTAAATAATTTTCGAGCGATTTACATTCTCATATTCGAATGGAGTTATTTTTTATTATAGGAGTTTAGCGTTCAACTCCAGATAGAGTTATACAATATCATCTTCTACATTTTATAACGCCTTGGTGCCTCCTGAGGTCTCAAGTGTGATTTTTATTATATCAGTAGTCTTTTTGCGTACTTTAAAACGCGCATCTGCTCTTCGATCCATAACCCAAACAATATTATCTTCAGAAATAAGCAACCACACGTTTTCTTTATCTACTAATGATAACTTCTCGTCTTTAAAATATTTACTGAGTTTCTTTTTTCCTTTCATTCCCAATGGGTGAAATACATCACCTTCTTGCCATTTTCTAAGTGATAAAGGAAACGTTAGAGCATTACGATCAACGAAAATAACATTGCTTCGTTTTCCAAAAACAGCATCTGCTTCATCGAAGAACAAAGTTCCTGCTGGTGTTTGGATTTTTTTAGTCGATTCTATTATATGTAAAGCGTCTTCGCTATCGCTCTGAATGATATCATCATTTCTATGCGTTAAAATTAAATGCGTTCTATCTTTTACTAAACGATACGTATCTGAGAATACTTGCTTTCCTGATTGGGCATCCAATAAATCTTCAATATCACTCCATGCTGTAAACCCGTAGTCCTTAAACATTTCATAAAGGTACGCCTTGGGATTGTTTGCCTTTTTGAATGGTAGGATATCAAGTACCATTTTATGTTCATCTATATCGATTATTGCACGTTTAGCAACTGCTCTCAAACTTTCCTCTACAATATCTGTGGTATCCTTGAGATTATCTACCGTTGTTTTAAAATTTTGAAGCAAGTTTGGATTCGTCTCTTTTAAAACAGGAATGACATGATGTCTTAACTTATTCCGGAGGTATGCATCTGATGCGTTGCTGCTATCTTCTCGCCATTTTAAATTATGATCCTTAGCATACGTTTCTAGAGCTTCTCTAGAAAATGCTAATAAGGGTCTAACGATATTCTCATTAATTTCTGGAATTCCTGTCAAGCCGCTTAAGCCTGTTCCTCTAGTAAGATGTATTAAAAACGTTTCTAAATTATCATCTGCATGATGTGCTGTTAGAATATAATCGAAGTGTAAACTTTCGGCTAACTCAGAAAACCAATTGTAGCGCAGTTCTCTCGCTGCCATTTGGGTTGAGAGCTTGTGTTCTTTGGCAAATTCTAACGTAGAGAAACTTTCAATGAATACATCTAACTCTAAGTTTTCTGCTAATTCTAGTACGAAGTTTTCGTCTTCGTCACTTTCTTGACCGCGTAAATTGAAGTTACAATGTGCTAGAGCGATATCAAGTTTCAATTCGTGACAGAGATGCGTTAAAATCACGCTGTCTAACCCTCCAGAGATGGCAATTAAGAGCTTACCCTCTTTTAGAAACGGTAATTGATTGTCGATATGATTTGTAAAGTTTTTAAGCACACACCAAAGTTATTGAAATTTAAAGTGTGTGCCACTAACTAGTTCAAAAAATTATATATCTAAACTATTGGACTGAGAAAAAATAGAAGCCTTCAGTTCCATTTCGGGTATAAACATCGCCACAGTTAGAAAACTTAATAACATCACCAAGCGTATTATACACCTCAAAAATTTGAGCATTATTTTCCTGTTCTGTATTAAACGTATTGTTGTACACATTTACGATACAGTAGTCTCCTGGAGTAGTTATCGAGATTCCCAATCTATAATTATAGGTCAAATTATCATTAGATAACTCTGGAAGATATCTAATTGCATTTGAACAAAAATCACCATTAAAAGCTTCTCCAAGATTATAAGTTACTTCAAAACCTTGTGATAATTCGGCATTTAAACCCGATAATGAATTGTTCAATTTTAAGACAAAGACGCCATCAATAAAAACGGTATTGTCAACAATTAATTCTGGTTCGGTTTCAGGCGTACATGAATTAACTAGATTTGAAGATATTTGAGAATTGATAAAAATCATTTCATTTACTGCATACGTTTCTGCACTATTTTCAACATTTACAATGTAAGCTTCTGGTTGCTCTAAGCCACAAATGTAGTCATCGTCTTCACATAGAATTGCCATAAATAATGGTGCGAGCAGAAGAAATTTGAGATTACTTTTCATATTTATTTTAGTATTTATTTCTAGATGAAGAAATAACAGAATGGTTGCGTCACATGTCGCACTTTATTTTAATTTTCCAATACAGTTCGCATTGCCTTAGCCTTAACTAAACACTCTTCATATTCTTTTAAAGGATCACTTTTAGCAGTAATAGCACCACCTACAGAATACGACACGTATTTATTAGTCTCATTATACAAAATACTTCGTATCACCACGTTAAAATCAAAATCATTATCTGGCGAAAAATAACCAACTGCCCCTGAGTAGAGTCCGCGTTTTGTTTCTTCCAACGCTTCTATAATTTTCATTGCCGAAATTTTTGGAGCACCAGTCATACTTCCCATCGGGAACGTCGACTTCATGATGTCTATTGGATGTGTGCTTTCAAGCACTTGTGAGGTCACCGTAGAAATCATTTGATGCACTTGATCAAAGGTATAGACTTTACAGAGTTCCTCTACTTTTACGCTTCCTCTAGTTGCTGTTTTTGAAAGATCATTGCGCACCAAATCTACAATCATTACGTTTTCACTGCGTTCTTTACTATCTTCGGAAAGGTGCTTAATCAACGCCTCGTCTTCTATTTTATTTGCAGAGCGTTTAGCGGTTCCTTTTATAGGCTGCGACGTGATTTTGAGGCCTTCTTTTTTAATGTAGCGCTCTGGTGAAGCAGACATCAAATATTTGTCATACACTTTTAAAAAGGTAGCAAAGGGCGGTTTTGAGATCGCATTAAGCTCCTGGTAGGTTTCAAAAGGATTAATTGTTGTGTCTTCTGCATAAAACTCCTGACAAAAATTAGCTTCATAAATATCACCTCTGTGAATGCGTGATAATAAGTCATTCAGTTTTTTAAAGTACTCATCTTTATGGATTCTGAGTTTTATTTTAATTTTATTTTCTTCAGAAAAGCTTGCGTGCTCAGACTTCTCGACTGTACTCGAAATGACAGATTTTAAGTCCTGTTCTAGCTCCTCATCAACAAGATTCAAATAGTGTGTTTCTAGCACATTTCCTTTTAGGAAAAACAGTTTTTTAGGCTGAAAGAAAAAGAGGTCTGAAAATCCTAGGCTGTCATGATTTTTAGAAGACAAATGTTCTACATCATTTTTTAAATCATAAGATAGGTAACCAAAAATCCAATCTTTGGTGGCTGTTTGGTATTCTTTGAGTTGATTAAAAGCATCATAATAATCGGTTTGAAAAATTGTAAATGCTTCAACCGCTAAAACAGCATCATAGGATGAATACTGTTGATCATAATTATTACTATCTAACCAAACGACCTCATCAAATTGCTGACTCCAATTTAGGAGTTGCTTTTTAAAGACTTCTGGATTAGAAATATGTTGGGTTTTTATTTGTCTCAATATCGCTTTTATTAAGAACTCGTCTTGCCTTTTCCTTTTGTACAGAAAAGGCAACTAAGTTCGAGGACAAATTTCCGAATTAATGTGGTCACTAACAAGTATACACAAGACAAATAGATTTTAGGTGTTTTAGAGTTAGTCGTTGATTTCTTTATCAAAGTAAAAATGTCAAGAATAGCATGAGCTATAGCTCTATTTTTTAAGGAAGAAAGAGCGAAAAAGAACCCATTTAAAAAACGAAAAGCTATTTGTTTTGAGTATCTATTATTCCGAAGTAAAAAATTACCTTTGCACCATGGAGCAGCACACAACGTTTACAGATTTAAATTTAAATACACCTTTGTATAATGCATTGGATGATTTAGGTTTTGAATACCCAACACCTATTCAAGCACAAGCATTTAACATTGTAGCTTCTGGAAAGGATGTTGTTGGTATCGCTCAAACCGGTACAGGTAAAACATTTGCATATATGTTGCCAATTTTGCGTCATTTAAAATACTCTACTCAAGATAATCCTAGAGTTTTAGTGTTAGTACCTACGCGAGAGTTGGTTGTGCAGGTGGTTGATGAAATCGAAAAATTAGCAGCCTATACTAATGTGAGAGTTTTAGGGGTTTATGGCGGTACAAATATCAACACCCAAAAGCAAGCAGTTGCTGCAGGTCAAGATATTATTGTCGCAACGCCTGGTCGTTTGTTCGATTTAGCAGTGAGTCATGTGCTCCACTTAAAATCTATTCACAAATTAGTGATTGATGAAGTTGATGTAATGCTTGATTTAGGATTTAGACACCAACTCCTAAATATTTTTGATATTCTACCGCCACGTCGTCAAAACATCATGTTTTCGGCAACGATGACTCAAGATGTTGATGATTTAATTGTAGATTTCTTTAAGCAACCCAAAAAAGTAACGATTGCTGTTTCTGGAACACCCCTAGATAATATTGAGCAAGAACGCTATGATGCTGCTAATTTCTATACCAAAGTAAATTTATTGGAGCATTTACTTCATGATACTCAAACGTATAATAAAGTACTCATTTTTGTTGCTTTTAAGCGTATGGCAGATTTATTATTTGAGCAATTAGAAGAACTCTTCCCTGATCAATCTTGTGTGATTCATTCAAATAAAACTCAAAATTATAGATTACGAAGTATTGAGCAATTTAGAGCTGGTGATAATAGAATTTTAATTGCCACAGATGTCATGGCTCGTGGATTAGATATCGAGAATATTAGCCAGGTGATTAATTTTGACACCCCTAAATATTCTGAAAATTACATGCATCGAATTGGTAGAACAGGTCGTGCAGAGCAACCAGGTCATTCTATTTCTTTTTCTACAGAAAAAGAACAAGAATCTATTCTAGAGATAGAGGCTTACATGAATATGAAAATTAAACTGCTCGATTTTCCTGAAGATGTCAAACGCTCTCAAGAATTAATTGAAGAAGAAAGACCTCAAATTAGAGAACATAATAATCCAATCAAAAAAAGGGATTTAGATGCTCCTGGTCCTGCCTTTCATGAAAAGAAAGATAAGAACAAGAAGGAAAACCTAGGGGGTTCTTACAAGTTTAAAATTGCGGCAAAATATAGCAAGCCTAAAACTAGAGGTGATAAGAATTATAATAAACGGAATAAGAAATAAGTTTTCAGTTGGCAGTCTTCAGTCGGCAGTTTTCAGTGCTTACTCAGATGCTTAAAAAAGTGAGCTGTGCTGAAAAAAGTTTGCAGTCGTAGTCGCAAGGCTTATGTTTAGAACCAAAACGGGTCTCGTTTCAGTAGTATTCAATTAGTACAATAAATTTCAATCTTAGCTTTATAAAAATCATATGAAATCGCTCAACTTATTGATAATGAAATATACTTTTTTATGCCTTGTGCTCTTAGTCTCTATTTTTAATTTACATGCAGAAACTACGCCTCCTTATTGGGGAAAAACAGGACATCGTGTTGTTGGAGCTATCGCTGATAATTATTTAAAGAGTAGCACCAAACGTAATATCAAAAAGCTTTTAAATTATGAGTCACTCGCGCTAGCCTCTACGTATGCTGATGAGATTAAATCAGATTCTCGATACAATAAATTTAAAACTTGGCATTATCTCAATATGCCGTTGGACGGGACTTATAAAACGTCTAATAAAAATCCTGAAGGTGACTTAGTTACAGGTATCGCGTATTGTAAAGACATTATAACCAGTGAGAATTCAAGTGACGCGGATAAAGCGTTTTACTTAAAAATGCTTATTCATCTTATTGGTGATTTACACCAACCTATGCATTTAGGCCTAGAAGAAGATCGTGGCGGTAATGATTTTAAATTACAATGGAATTACAAAGACACTAATATGCACAGAGTTTGGGATACGCAAATGATTGAGTCTTTTGGGATGAGTTTTTCTGAATTAGCAGATAATGCTGCACATCTTTCTAAAGATGACGTTAAAACTATTCAAGGAGGTACTGTCGTTGATTGGATTGATGAGACCCATATCTTGACTATCGCTGTTTATAAATCGGCAGAACAAGGTGAAAACTTACGAGGTAGATATTCATACAAATACCTCAATATAGCGAAGTCTCAATTGCAAAAAGCGGGGATTAGATTGGCTACCGTTTTGAATGATATCTTGTAAATACAATAACTTTTTTTTGTGGAGTTTTAAAATTTCCGAATAAAATAATCCCCTATCAACTTATAATGATAGGGGATTATTTATTATTATAGTGTCTTAGAATTAACTCTAGTCAACCACCTTAATTTGGTTTTCTACGATATCCTTTACTGGTATTATCAATTGTCCTTCAGCGCTTTTTAATACTACAGAGATATTATTTATAGCATCTATTTCGTAAACTTTACCCTGAAACTCTATTTTCTTTCCCACTTCAAATGTTTTTCTAGTGTAGAAGGTTTTTAGTAAATCGCCAACAACTTCTCTCGCTCCCAAACCAAAAGCCAATGAAAAAGCTAAAAGAAATGATCCTAATATCATTGTAAAATTACTAGTTATAATTTCTGTGTTAACACCCGCTTGATTTAAAGCTGTTATTGAAACAAAAATTAGCAGCAAGAAAAACACAACTTGACTTAGCATTTTTCCTCCAGATAAATCCATGGATTCAAATAAAGACTTTAAGCCTTTCTTTACAAAATTAGCAAATAACAATCCTATCATGAATATTATAAGAGCAACTAATAACTTAGGTAAGTAGCTTAAAAATTCACTGATTTTCTCTGACAAAATTTGAAGACCTAAAACATCAGAAATCACAATTATTATCATGATATACATAATCAACTTGACAAATTTTGTAACGACTTTAATCGAATCAAAATTGAGTTGCTTCCCTTCTACGATCTCAATCTCATTTATCTTCTCGTCCAACTTACTAAATTTAGCAAGTTTCAAAGCTTTTTTGATAATTTTTGTTACAATTTTTGAGATCAACCAACCCAAAATAAGTACTACAATAGCTATAGCTATATTTGCTCCCACTTGAATTATGTCTGGCCACATACTAGATAATGAACCCATTGCGGTATCTTTATATTCTGATAATTTATCCATGATTTTTAATTAATTATTTAATAACTTATTTATGTTTTAATTCTTCCCTCTTTTATTCATTACTGTTTCGATAACATCTGCAAGATTATATGAAAATAGCTCTGCTAATTCCATAAACAATTTTGCAATCGCAATGTCATTCATAACCTTAGACTTCAATTCTGGTGGAACTGATTTCAATGGCTTATCTATATCTCTAAACGGATTTTCCATTAATTAAAGTTATTATCATATACGGTTAACAATTTACCTTTAGCGCGTTTTATTCTCATTTTCACCGCACTTTCACCAACACCCAAAACAGTTTCAATTTCCTTTATAGAAAGGTTATCTTGATATTTTAATAAGAGTATCATCTTTTCATCTGGAGATATAAGATCTAAAGCTTTTTTAAGCTGGTCAACTCTCATATCATTAAAATCTGACGAATCATCCTCGTCTTCAGAAATATTCTCTATATCTGCGTAATCTACAGACTGATTTTCAAGCTTTTTGGCTGTATTTCTGGTCACATAATTAACACAATGATTATATGTAAATGCATATAACCATGTTGAAAATTTAGACATTCCCTTAAAACTGCCCAACTTAACAAACAACTTTAAAAACACATCTTGAGTTAAGTCTTTAGCCTCATCCTCATCTTTTGCGAAACCATAACATTTGTTATAGACTACTGATGAAAAACGATCATAGAGCGCCTCGAAAAGCATCGTATTATTGTCTTTTACAATAGCACGTACCAGATCTTCATCTGATAGTTTCATAATGTCTTTAGAGGGTTGCACTTATTTAAAGTTTGTAATAGGACACTCAAATTACTGAAGGGTCACATTAATTATATTTAAAGCGGATAAACTTATGACATTTAACATTTGAAAGCACTGAAAATTGGACATAAAAAAAGCGAACTCTTCTGAGTTCGCTTTTTTTATTGATATCCTAGTTACTTTTTAAGAGTTGCTAATTTTTCTTTATAATAGTCAATACCGCTTAATTTATAGGCGATTTCAACATATTCAATTGCTTTAGTCGTATTGTTTTGAGCACTATAATAATCTGCCATGGCATCATAAGCGTTAGCACTTTCTGGATAATACTTTATAGCCATAGAAAAAAATAAAAACGCTTTTTCTGGCTGCTCCATTTGCAAATTCATATACCCATAACCATTAAATAACTCTTCGATCATTGGAGGTGTTTTATACCCAAAGTTTTTATTATAAATAGCTTCTTGGTTATCTAGTAAAACACTTAAATCATCTACCGATGTTTTTGGATTATTATACTTTTGTGGCGTTTTAAATTGATACCAATCAAATAATGATATCAGCCCGTCTCTCATTGCTGGCAAAGGAACTGTACCATGCAAATCTTCTGGATACACCTTCCAATTAAAGTTTAATCCATTGTTTTTCTGTGCTGAAGCAAACTGAGAAAACTCAGCAATAGAACGTGAAAACAAACTAAACTCTGTTGTATCCTCCATTAGATTATCTATAGTAACTGAGGCGTCTCGCATATGCAATTGTTCTGCTGCTAAGGCCACAAACACCCCTTTACCTTCAAAACTTTGAGTCTTTAATTTCTCTTTAGCTTCTATTAATAATTTTTGGTTATCCCATTCTATACTTGGATCAATAGCTATATAATTTGTGAAAAGGTGAGCGTGATTTAATAAAACATGTAATGTAAATAAGCCAGCATACGAATGTCCAATCAATGTTCTATAATTTGTAGTTGGATACGTTTTATCGATATGTGTAATTAATTCATTCTCAATAAATGCAGTAAACTGCTCTGCTCCTCCTGTTTCTGTTTGCATAGTGGCACCACGACGAGATTCAATTTTAGAAATAGTCAAATCACGTGTCCTATGTTCTCTATTAGAAACACCAACTAAAATCATGTGTGGCATATAATGTCCCCAATAATTATCATAAACCGTTTCTAAGCTAGATTTAAGAGAAAACCCATCTAAAAGATATACGACAGGATATTTGGCCTTACTTTTAGGATTATAATTATCTGGTAATTTAACCCAAAAATTTCGGTAACTCTCTAGTGTTTTAGAATATAAACTATCTATAATTTCAACATCAACTTCTTGATTTTGATTAGCTTGAGCATTTATAGATACATTAGAAAACATAACTACAATTACTGCAACACTACGTATTGTTTTTTTCATAAGTTTAGACTTAATATTTGTTAATTAAACTATAAACCACCGGCTACATATAATATTAATTAAGGAATAAATTACAGCTATATTTTCACTATTTTTAGTTGTAGAATACTCTCTGGTTTTATTTTATTATTTATTCTGAAATATCTTTTGCTGGCAACATAAGCCTTAAAATAAGGATTCCTATTCTAGCGATTACGAAACTAAATAGCCCAAAGGTTGCTGTTAGCAAAGACACCTTAAGTCCTCCTGCGAAAACAGAAGGATCAGGATTCCCCATAGCCTCTATACTGTCAAATGCCGAAATTAATCCAAGTACAGACCCTAAAAAGCCTATTACAAGTCCCAATAAGCTCGAATCTACTGCCAAGCTTATCATTTTATGTGCGCTTGATATTGATGATTTTATTTTCCCAAAACCGTTGATGATAAAAAATAACGAGGTTAATAAGCATAACAAAATGAGTGTCATAAATAATGGTCCGCCCTCCATAAAAATATTAGCAGTGATGGATTGGCTAAATAAAGCTTTACTTGCAATTGTTAGTGTGTTCATAGTTTATAAATTTAGTTATATTTTATTAAATATTAAGGGTTCGCTATTTGGTTGATTAAATTTTACTACACCTGTTTCTGGATAAAACTCGAGTGTGACACCTAAGGGATCAAGTGTGAATTGGTGCTGTTTAGTTGGTGTTAATTCTTTTAAATCACTGTGCTCTGGTGCTCCAAATAGGATATTTCCTTTGGCTTCAAAAATGAGCTTGAATGGTACTTCATCACAAGCATATTCTCCAACATATAGTGTTACTTGTTCCTCGGTAAGTTCTATTTTAGTAAAAACAGGAAGTGTAATTGGTTTTCCTTGACTAGCTGCAAGAGCAGAAAGTATAATTCTAATTTTAGTAAAATCTAACCCATTGGCAACTAAAGCAATTGTCGTTTTAGTTGACGGCATGTGAACCAAAAGCGACTGAAACCCGTCAATACCGCCTTCACTAGCATATAAATCAACACCATTTAAGTTAGCATAAGTAATACCATGACAAACCTCATCATTATTTGTTTTTTTCATTGCCTCTAAACTAGATTGAGATATCAATTTACCATCAAATAGAGCGTTCATAAACTTAGTAAGATCTTGAGATGTAGAGACTATTGCTCCTGCTCCACCAGGATTAGACATATCGGTCTCTTGAGCAATTAACCAATTTTCATTGTCTTTAGTATAAGAGTGACTCTCGTTATTATTTGTATTTATTTTTTTCCCGTAGTAAGTATGTTCTAGATTAATCTTTTTTGTAATCCTTGCTTCTAAAGATTGAGCATATATACTACTATCTAATAGTTCTATAATATAACCTAACAGTATATAATTTGTATTGCTGTAAACCGTTTGTTCTCCCGGATTAAAATCTAAATCATATCCAAAAATTCTTGGTAACATCATTTTCTTGCTTGAGTACCTTAGCATCCATTCACTAACATTTGGATCGTTAGTAATGTTAAACAAACCACTACTGTGATTTAGAAGGTTTGCGATTTTAATAGTATCAGCTTGTGAGATAGTTGGATAAAATTTAGATAGCGGTGTCTCTAGCGTTATTTTTCCTTCTTCAATAAGCTGAAAAATCATAGTCGCAGTAAACACTTTGGTTATAGAACCAATTCTAAACTTCGTAAGATTAGAATTTTTAGTTGTTGATGCGATATCAGATAATCCAACAGCTTTATGATAAACGTCCTTTCCTTGTTTTGTTATGGTCATTGTACCCATAAACTTCTTATTCTCATTTAGAATATTTAGAAACTCATCTAGTTTACTAAAATTTGTTTGCTGGGCATTACCTTGAAAGGATAAAACTATAGTGATGAGCAATAGCTTTTTTAATACTGTTATCATGTGCTGTTGTTTTTTGATTATGAAGTCAAATCTATAACTACAAGTGGTATTAAGTTAGCTTTTGCGACCAATGACCAGTTCTGTCATGGATTTAACAGCATTGTTAAAACGCTTACTTAATTGGTAGTTCGTCTCTTATTGAGAGTTTTCACTAAAAAAATATGGTATTATTGTATTAGAGGATACACAATATGTTTACAAAGGCATTCATTTTAAAAAAAATAGGACAAGCATTTTTACATCTACTCTTTTGGTTTGGTGTTCTATTTTTCTATACCTTTTTCTTTGGTGTCAACAGCGCTAATTATAATGACACTCTAGTATTTTCACTGTTTTTAATGCCTATAACTATAGCCACAACTTACGTGTCCACTTATAAATTGATACCTGATTATTTGATTACAAAACGGTATAAGCGGTTTACGTTTTATACGATTTGCACACTCATTATTTCACTATACTTATTAATGGTTTCTATTTATTTTAGTTTGATCTACATCTCAAACTTTGAATATGCAGATATGAATCCTGCTACTTCGAATATCATTTTTATAAGTACTGCAGTGTACTTGGTCGTCGTTGTTGTAAGTGCTTTTAAATTATTAAAATTAAACCTAAAACAAGCCTCAAAAACAAAAGCGCTTGAAACTAAAATTTTAAATACCCAACTCAAACTAAAGGAGCAAGAGTTGAACTATTTGAAGATGCAAATACATCCGCATTTTCTATTTAACACGCTCAATACGATGTATGGTTTTGCTTTAAAAAAAGCAGATGAAACGCCAGAAATGATATTAAAATTATCAAATTTATTAGACTATTTGCTATATCAATCTGAAAAACCATTCGTTTTACTATCTGAAGAGATCGCTCATATCAAAGATTATATAGCACTTGAAAAAATGCGATTTAATGCTACTTTAGATGTGAAAATAAACGTTTCTAAAACTTCGGAAACGATTAGCATTCCGCCCATGCTTTTAATTCCTTTTATTGAAAATAGTTTCAAACATGGCAGTATTCAGAAGGGTGTTCTAACTATTGATATTCAATTAGACGCTAGCTTGGAGCAGGTCTATTTCCGAATAAAAAATTCAAATTCTGAAAGCACTTCAACGCAACATGGTATTGGACTAGAGAATATTAAAAAACGACTAGAGCTTCTATATCCTAACACACACGAATTATTAATAGTTGACAATGCAGGTGCTTTTGAAGTAGAATTACAACTAAACACAACTGGCAATGCATAACACAAATACGATTTCTTGCTTAATTGTAGATGATGAACCCATGGCGAGAGAGATCATTGAAACCCATTTGTCTAAAATTGAAAACGTTCATATTGTAGCCAATTGTAACAGCGCGATTGAAGCGTTTAATTATATTGGCAAGCATACTATTGATTTGGTGTTTTTAGATATTAATATGCCCGAAATTTCTGGAATATCATTTGCGAAATCTATCAACAAAGACATCAAAGTTATTTTCACAACCGCCTATAGAGATTATGCTGTAGAAGGTTTTGAGCTTAAAGCAGTTGATTATTTATTGAAGCCTATTTCATTTGAACGATTACAAAAAGCGATAGATACGTATTTTGATATCTACGGAACTATAACAGAAACAACACCTGTAGTGCAGGACATTTCAAATTTTATGTTTGTGCGTTCAGACCGTAAAATGATAAAGATAGATTATGCTTGTATTCGCTATATTGAAAGTTACAGTGACTATATCAAAATTCATACAGAAAGCGATACCATCGTAACGAGAGAGACTATTAGCGCCATTGAAGCAAAACTACCTAAACAGCAATTTTTAAGAATTCATAGATCTTATATTATTGCGATATCATACATTCAATCATTTACTAACGAATACATTACAATACATAAAAAAGCATTACCAATTAGTAGAAGTTACAAGAAGGATGTTTTACTTCATTTAGAGAAATTTCAATAAAAACAGTCTGCATGAGAATTTTTGAGATCCTATTATTAAGAATATGTACGTTTTTGCCTTTTGTAATGGTATTAAAAGCCATTCGTTTAAGATGGAAATTCATTATAATAGGCGTTGCTTGCACCCTACTACTCCATCTATTTATGGAAGATTATCGCTGGTAAATGACACCCGTTTACATTATATTCTAATATTCACATGGGGTCTCTATAAAGGCTATGCGCTCTTCAAAGGCAGTGTATTTAAAAAAAGCAATTAGTGGATTATTATTCATCATACTATTAATTTTGGGCTGGACGCTCCCTTATACTTTACCTGTATTTCAACTGCCTATACCAACAGGTACATTTAGTGTTGGTTCTCAATATTTACATTTAAAAAGTAATCAAGATGAGCTAATTACTAAAGAAATTAATGACAAACGTGAGTTGATGATTAAAGTCTAGTATCCTGCACAAATTAACGCTGAAAAAACAGAGTTCTATTTAAATGATGGCGAGAGAAAAGGGTTTGCAGCAAAGTACAGACTTCCAAAATCAGTGTACAATTATTTAGATTATGTAAAAACCAACACGTACGAAAACCCTAAAGTAGAACATGGAAAATTTCCTATTTTAATTTTCTTAAATGGGCTTTATTCAAAAGCATCAGGCTATTACGCTTTACTAGAAGAGATTATTAGTCATGGCTATATTGTTCTTAACATTAATCATACTTATGAAATTACAGGTTCCCTATTTCCTGATGGTCGCACTCGGTTTTTTAATACCGCTTACAATCAAATTCATAATAATCAAGACATGGCTGATATGGTTTGGTCTAGCATGGCGGCTTTTAACAAAGCAACCTCAGCAGAATAAAAACACGCTTCAATTAAAAATTTAATTCGTGATTATTATGGTGCTGAAGTCACAAAAAGATGGAGTAATGATATTAGCTTAGTCATTGATACATTAGAGCACTGGCATACCTATACATTTTAAGCTACTCATCTTGACAGTTCAAATATTGGTGTATTTGGTCATTCTCAAGGAGGATCTGCAACTGGACAAGCATTACTTGATAATAAAAATATAACAGCAGGAATGAGTATTAATCGTATGCAATAGGGAACTATAATAGATACAATGATGACCAAACTATTTGCTCTATTATCTTCAGATTGGGATAGCAATCATCTAGATTTTAATCCTCATATTTTTAGAAACGGGAGTACAACAGATTTCTATAATGCTACACTTTTGAATTCGGGACATGCAAGCTTTATGGATATACCTTTAATGATAAACCAATCTTTAGTGAATGAATCAGGAACAATAAATCCCATCAAAACTTATGAAATTAGTAATACTATGGTATTGCAGTTTTTTGATAAATCCTTGTTAAACAGACTACATGATCTCTTAGAGATAAGAGAAACTAATCCTGAAATTGAAATTGAGTTAATTAATAAAAAATATATTCAATAAAAATTCATTTTAATCGTTGTTTCATTAATCACTATTTTTGTAAAAAAAGTCTGCTTATTAATGAACGAATACCTGCACAACACCATACCTAATTTAAAACCTTTTGATCATACACTCCATTATGACTCACTATTCATAAATAAAGCTTGGGTATTGGTTAACGGTATTTCTAAAAAAAAATCCACCTATACTTTTAAAGATGATAATATTCTAGAAATCGCTAGAAAAGACCATACGATTGAAACCTCTTGGACTATCGACATTCAAAACATTTTTTCTATTGAGACTGAAGATGGTCTCATCACCGTGAAAGTATATTTTAAAGACGATGATATTTTAGTTCTCAATCACCAAAATAAGCAAGAATTTGCGCTTTTGATCAATACAACTAATTATAGCGAAGATTTAAACTCTGTAGAAGATGTTCAAAATTTTCTTAAAGAAAAGTATAAACAAAAGGTTACTAATTTAATTTACGATCACGAGTTCTATTATATCGAAAAATCAAAAGAGTTTGGACCATTTACTGTTGAAGAGTTATCCCAAAAAGTAAAGAAAGAACAGATAAGTGAGTTTTGCTTTGTTAGAGATATTAACGAGTATGATTACAGTAATCGTATGAGAATTTACGATTTGATTAAAGAGCTCTAATTTTTTAAATTTAAAGTATCAAAGTACTAGTTATCTATCGCTTCATTAATTTTATCTACTAAAACTTTAGCGTTTTTAATAAATTCTTCTAGAATAGGAACATAAATCTTATAATGTAAAAAGTAGAAGTTTGCCATTCTATTTTTATAATCGGGATTATTTAAGGCATAATTTATAAAGCCATCAAAGTCTTTATTAATAATGTAATCTGCATACCAAGTATAGTTGTTTTTCCAATCTTGATAATTGCTTTTTACGTCTTCTGATATGATGTCGTCATTAGCATGAAGTTCTACTAATTGTCTTGTATAGAATTGTATGATTTCTATTTGTAAATCATCTTTAGTGGACTTTGAATTGTTATTGTATTTACTCACTAAGTTAAACCCTCTTTTATTAATTGCTAAATCAGGATAGCCTGTAATAATTTTAGTGCAATTTATACAATCATAGTAATCTTGTTTGGTCATTCTACTATTCATAACTTTATTAAATAGTGAATCCCCTACTCATATACCCTTTAATAATTGCATCTACATGAGAAATATCTGCATTTAAATCCTCTAAAACATTGGTGTAAATATTATTAAGTTCTTGTTTTTGCTTGTTAGATTCACTCCAATTATTAATACTTACCGCGATAAGAATACCAATCACCACAAGAATTATTTCGCCAATCGCGTATTTAAAGTATTTGCCTGTTTTATTTTCCATGATTTGGTTTTGACGTATATGTCGAAAGAATTTAATCATAACTTAAGCTTTTCTTTTATCAAATTCTGAATTAATATTATTTTGAACCTATTTAGTTTTAAAAAATTTAAGATAATATATAAGTATGGATTAGAGTCTTAAAATAATAAAATGAATCATTAACTGTTGAAGTATTAATTCGTTCTTCATAGTCATAGACTTCAATTGCGTTATAATTCAACTTAAAACTATTTTAACTATGTTCTCTCTATTGTATAATTAACCTCCTCTTGTTGCTAACATATGTGCGCTTTTGGGTTCACCCTGGTCTTTAGGGCGCTAATAAATTCGTATAATAAAGTTACATATAATGAATTATTGAACGTGAAGAGTTTAAAGAATACATAGCGATGAAGAATCTACACAATTTAGAAATCACATAAGTTGATTTTTAGTATTAGAATACCCATCCAAAATCACCAGAGAAATTTGGAAATGTCAGGCCCAAGGTTATAAAGTCCTTGAGTCTGACCATAAACTGTATCGGCTAATTAAACCAAAGGTTATTTCTTCATTATTTTATATACGGACCTTTTACCGTTGTGTTCATAACTAAAAAACAAAATGCCTGGACTGTACTCAGAAATATTAATCTGAATGCTGGATGATTCATTTAATTGATAAACCTTTTTGTGTAATATTCTTCCGGTTTGATCAAAAATACTGAGGTGTGCTTCACCTGTTTCATCAGCAACCATGAGATTAACGAAATCACTTGCTGGGTTTGGATACAATTTAGTTTCTCCCGCATTTTGTTGCATATTTAATGGCGTATCCGTTGATAATTTAACTGCAACAGAGGACTCATTACAAGGGTTAGCATTGGAGCCATTAGCTGATTTCGATGCATTATTACAGCCTTGTGTTATAACCTCCCACTGTAACCTGCCTCCATTAGTGTAAATATAGAAGGTGTGTGTGCCTGGTAAAAATAGTTCAGGAGGAGATCCAATAAATTGCGCATTTCCTTTTAAATGATTATTTGAGCCATTAGGAATGTATATAGGCACATTCAACCTGTTCGTATATTCAAATCGCAATAAGCTAGTTATATTAGAGTTACCTGCAATAGTTACAGGGCTTTGACAAATATCTGATGCTTTTATACGATCATTACATCCTACCACTGGGTTTACGAATAAGACTCCCGGTGTTTGGGAAATGTTGTAATTATTGTAACTTGATACATCAGCAAAAACCTCATAGGTTCCGCCATATAAGTTACCGGTTTGAACAACTCCGTTTTCGTCTTGAATAATGAAATCTGTGATGATTATGGATTCATCACCGCAAACCAGTCCGTTTGCTACACTATCGAAATTTGTTGGTATGGCATCTCCTTCTGAAATAAAGGATGATCCTATTTCAATATTAAGCTCAGCACTTTCTATAGCTAAATTACCAAATTGATAGGTAATATTATAGTTCTCTGCTTGTAAAGTGGGACTAACCGAAATTATATTGTCGCTAGTGCAAGCACTATCAGGAGTAAATATTAAATCACCTAAAATCCCTAAAATTGTTTCGTTGTATGGCAAGACTTCTGGAGTTGTGCTTATGCCAAACGACGGTAGATCTACTTGACCATATGTTATCGTCGCATCATCTACAGCAATCGTAAGGTCAAATGGATTGACCGTTAGATTACCTTCATTAACATAGGATACGGTATAGTTTGCAGAACTATTGGTTGCCGAAGCTTGAATTGGGTATCCATTGCCATTTCCTGTGACACCACATTGAGTGCAGCCAACACTGTATAAAATTCCATCAGGAAAAACATCCTCCAAAGTATCATTGTATTGCAAACCAAGTATAGTTCCTGCTAAGTCGTTAAGCTCTTCCCCATAAATAGTAAAAGCACTCTCAGTCGTAACAGTTAGATTGGTAGGTAAAATTTCCAGAGGAGTTGGTTCATATTGAATCTCGAAATTAGTATCTAAAACACCTCCAGGAATAACATATTGCGTGCCCGCATCAACTCCTGTGATGACATTAATTGGCCTGATATCGATAGGAATTTCACTTAATGCGTCGTCTCCATTCAGTATCACAAAGATGTTTTCGAATGCATTCAAGACAGGAGTACTTTCGCTGTTAACTAACGCAACACCATTAACAAGAGCAAAACCATCCACCAAGGCAAAACCATTAACCAATGCAACCCCATTGATCAAGGCCAGGCCATTCACTAGGCTTATGCCATTTACTAACGCAAAACCATTCACAAAAGCAAAACCATTCACCAATGCAAAACCATTAACTAATGCAAAACCATTCGTAATAGAAGAGAAATCACCATTGGCGAAATCCTCATAAGAAAACAGGTCTGCTCCAAAGTTTATCAATTTTTCGGTACCAGTGCCATTTACTAATGTAAAACCATTTTGCTCTACTGTTTCCGATTGTTCAATAGTACTTTGTGAGACGAAGAAGGTTTTATTTACTAGTGAAATACCATTAATTGTTGGTTCATTATTCACCAAAGAAATACCATTAACCAATGCAAGGCCATTTACGAGAGCATAGCCATCAACTAGTGATAGTGCATTGAGGTGATTCGTTGCAAAAGTATTAGCAACATCTGTATCTACGTCAAGATTCATATCATCTGGACTACCGAATATATAGTCAAAACTGATCTCTGGCAAAGGATCGCCATAAGAGATATTCTCCATGGCCTGAGGTTTGATTGTAACTTGCATTGGTGAAACATTCAACACACCTGGTTCAATAATAAAATTGTATAACTCCAGCAAACCGACATCAACATTCGTTACATTCAATTCGATAGCATAGATGCCAACATTCGAGTTAGAAACCGCAGACGTTGTCATGGAAATTGATGGTAAAAAGAGATCAATTTCTTCTTGTAAAAGAGGGGTATCTGTATCACCAATCTTCGACGTGAAGTAAAACTCAGGATTGCCTTCCCCATATCTTCGTGATGTATTATTTGGTTGTACAACTACATCAGTAATGACTGGATCATCAAAAGTTAAAACTTCTGATTCGCCTCCATCTGAGCCATTAGTCAATAGTCCTGCTTCTGTAAACACATAGATGGGTGGATTGCCCAAAAATTCTGGTATGATAACGGTCAATGTGTTTTCATCAATAAATGTGGTTTCTAATTCATCACCACGAAATATGACTACAGAGGATTCGTCAAATGAGTTTCCCTCTAAGATAAGCTCAAAGGCTAACTCACCTGGAGCAAATAGAGAAGTATCAAGATTTGCGAGATTGAAACTGATAAGGTTTGGAGAAGGATTAGAAAATGCTCCAATCGAGCTATCAGCCGATAAGAATCCATAACCTGTTTTGCTATCGAAACCAACAGGTCCCATATCAATGGCATTGCTGGTAAGTAAATTACGAATACTTAAACTCGGTTCCAAATTTAAAATATCCACATCAAAGGTTGTCTTCGCTTCAATTATCAATGCTGCAACACCTGCTGCATGGGGTGCTGATGCAGAAGTGCCAAAGAAATTAGGTAATGAATTACCTTCAAAATCAAGAGCGCCTAAATTCACCGAAGTATCACCACCAGTTGGTGCCATTAAATCAGGTTTAGTTCTTACAAGTCCATTAGTTGTAGTACCTCCAAGAGATGATGATTGTTGAGCATCGAGTGCGCCTCCATAATTAGCAGTGTTGTCATAACGTACAGCCCCAACTGTTATAGCTCCTTCAGCATTAGCATGACCAACAACAGTTGAACTATTGGCTGGTGGCAATGCTTCAAAATCCCCATTTTCTCCTGCTCTGAAAACAACATACTTGAACAGAAGTGCTGCACCAGACCCTGAAGCCCTTTCGATTATAATATTGGTAGTTGTGGGATTAATAACGGTAAATGGCATAATTTCTACTGGGTCCGCTCCTGTATTATTCCGATTAAAACCATATTGTATATTACCATCGTTACCAGCAAGGTAAATGTCCATATCGTTCATAGCTCCTGTATTGGATCCAAGGGAATAAAAATCATCATCCCATTGCAGCACGACAATGTAAGACCCTACTTCTAAAGACAAATTCTGAATGGAATTTCCACCTCCAAAATCATGACGTAATGGATTTGATGAGGATGGCGTAAATGTCGACTGGAAGGACCGTGAACCAAAATTACCTGCTGATGTAAAATAACTCACGCCATTATTAGCTGCTTCGTTAATAGCATTGGCCACGATTCCATCTCTGAAGAAAGGCGCTTTCATATAGGTAAGATCATCTACAATGACATCGCAATCAAGTGCGACGAGTTCAGCAATACCAGCTGCCATGTTTCCTTCTGAGATGAAACCAGTCCTAAAGTATAATTCGGCATCAGGAGCTACATCATGCACGATCTGAAGCATGGCACGTCCTTCGTCACTTCCTGGGCCAAAAGGATAATCCTGGACAACAGTTACTGGATTTTGAACTCCAGGTATGTCTCCATTAACAATGTCTGTTTGCAAAGCAGCACTCATACCAGTGATTACCCCAGATTTTCTGTCGTAACTATCGGATATTACACCGATTTTAACTCCTTCTCCACTAACCTTCCATCCTAATCTTGCGATATTCGAATTTTGAGCAACATCGCCTTGGCTATCTATAAGCCCGATGTTAGGAATTGGCGGAGATACTTCATAAACTTGATTAATGATATCGGATCTTGGATTAAGGGCCTCTAGGTCTTCGATAGGAAAAAATACGGTAATGACGCGTTCATCATCTTCTGGATTATAAACATCTGAGATATAATCTGTAGTATTTATACCAAAAGTGCTCAAAAACGCTGCTACGTTCGCGAATTGACCATTGAAAGCGACTACTTCAATCAAAACCTCATTATTTTCATTAATAATGTAAATAAACTCATTGGTAGGGTCTCCAGGGGTGTAGCTATCAAATAATGAAGTTAAAGCAGACCCAATGATTTCATCTACTTTAGAATTTGGCGGATAACCAGGTAGAATATCGCAATTGATTAGGATACATTCGCAAACTGCTGTCACTTCGGCTTCAGTACTTGGCGTACTAGGAAGTCCACTACCGCTTTGGCTATAAAAATAAATGACACTAGCATCCCAAGTACCAGAGTTATTAATATTACCATTTTCAGCCTTTATACTTCCAAGTCCCGATACGGCGCCATTATTTAAAAAATTGCCATCTGTAAGTCGCACACAAGTATTAGACAATAGTAATTGAGAGTCATTAATGAAATTACCGTTTTTTATCATTACAGCATTGGTCAATTGAATCGTCCCTCGATTTTTGAGCACTCCAGGGCCAATTTCAATCCCTCCTTGATCTACCAGTAATAAACCACCAGGATTCACATTGATATTGCTCATCGTTATGAAATTAGCATTATTGAGAACGACAAGTTCTGAGTTGTTTTTTAACTTAATAGGGTTACTAGAATTGTAAACTATATCATGAGTGATGGTAATGGTGGAATTGCCCACCTCATAGTTTGGAAATGGATTATTGTTACAATTACCTCCAGAACAATCCCAAGCTGTGGCATCTTCCCAATTATTGGATAGACCTGTAGTTGTATAATTCTGCCCATTTACCAAAATGGTAGTTAACAGAAAAAATAAACTTGATAAAACAATGTTGTTAATTCGTTTTGTGGCAAAGAATGCACCAATTGCAGTTGTTGATTTCATAATTATCGACTTAAAATAACCTCATAAGTCTATGCTCCAACGATTATCATTGGCATTAAAAAGTCATTTCTAGAAGAGGGCAATCGCTACGAATCAACACTTAATAATTCATAATATACTGCTTACCAGATAAATAAAAAAATATCACAGAGCTTGAGCTTTTATTTTAACATTTAATTAACGCAACTATTAATCCTTTTCCGACATTATATTTAAAGCGCCTTTCATTTGCTATAGTTTTACTACTTTTTAATTCATATGGAGCCAAATTTTAGTGATAATACACGCTTCCTTTTCAATACTTTAAACAAATATTTCGAAATCCATGAATATTCTACGCCTCTAAGGCAATAATGGATGATAAAGAGCTACTATATGAGTAACTAGCAAAACATATCTTTTTAAATTCTTTGAATACTTCAAGGAATCAAGGAATGTTAACAAATCTATGAAGAACTTGATTTACTGTTTTATTACCTTAATACTGCTTTTCATCATTATAATCATTCAAAACAATTTTCAATTTGTTAGACTTATTTTGCCTTGAGTTCTTTAAGTGTTCTCAACTTTAATTTTCGACGATTCCATTTTGCATAAAGGGTATGATACTCATGGTTTTCGAGAAACACGATTTGCAAATCCAGCCATTCTTGTTCAGTCTTAATAACTCCAAAATGTAAAAACTCTTGATGTAGGTTTTCACTAAGTTCATCGTAATCACTTCTTCCTAAGTAGTCCAAATCAGCATCTGAAAGAATCTTGTCATAAAAAGTCTTTGGTTGCTGAGGAATTTTAGTAGCTCTTATCATACCGTTCACTAGAGCTATTTCCTCTTTTGTAAGAATGGGCCTGAGCATTGGTTCTATCAACATGATGCTGCGCTCCTCATGATCTATTTGTGAGACAGTGTAACCAAAATCGTGGCTAATAGCAGCGATTCGAATGAGTTTAGCCATGTTATCATCTATCCTATATAGCCTAATATAATTATTACATACATTCGCAACATCGATGATATGTTCGTAAGAATGATAGCTTAGTTTCGAATCTAATTTCCGCTTCAATTCGTCAAGAATTTGGAAGCAGATATCTGGATATGTCTTTTTGTTATCAAGAGTCATGTATTTGTGATTCTAAGAATAATATTCCCGAAATTATCATGGTTGTTTATATCGATCATCCCGAAAATCGATTTGAATTAACACTAAAATATAACACTAAAAATTTAAAATAATTTTTTTATCAGCTCTTTCTGCTATTTTTTTCTTCAACATAATACATTTTAAGCAATTGCTCATTCTTTGCAGTTATCTCACCTCTATAGGTGAAATCATGTCTACTTTTTAAACGTTGATAGGTGTTTTCTGAAACATTGATTTTTCCTGGTTCTGAATTACTCTCCATTCTAGCAGCTATATTAACTGTATTGCCCCAAATATCGTACTGAAATTTCTTGGTACCAACAACTCCAGCGACTACGGGGCCCGTATTAATACCAATACGCACCTCAAAAGGATGAATCCCATCTGGCGGATTATTTTGTGTATCCCTTACAAACTCTAAAATCTCTAGAGCAGCGGATAAAGCATTCTCTGCATGTGTCGTATTTTCAGTAGGAAGGCCACCAGCGCACATATAAGCATCTCCAATAGTCTTAATTTTCTCTAGGTTATGTTTTTCTGTAATGATATCGAATTTCTTAAAAAAGTAATCCAAACTTTGAACGAGATCTTCAGCCGGAATTCCTTCGGCCACTAGAGAGAATTGCTTGAAATCAGTAAAAAGCACCGTAACTTCGTCAAAGTACTTAGCCTTAATATACCCCTGTTCTTTTAGCTCTTCAGCTGTTTCTTTTGGAAGGATGTTTAAAAGAATATTTTCACTTTTATTTCGCTCTTTAGCAAGAAGAACACTGGACTTCTTGATGAATCGGTAACGAGAAAAAAGCCCTCCTGCTATGGCTAAAAGAAGAGCAGCAAGTGCGTATAACAATCTTTTGGAGGCCGTGGTGCTCTCGATCTTAGTTTGTTTGAGTTCATTATCCACGTTGAGAAGTTGTATTTCCCGTTCCTTGTTTTCTAGATCGAACTGGAATCGCATATTGCCTATAGATTCATTATAAGAGTCGTTCCTAATGGTATCACTTATGGATGTAAAAAGTTGTTGATAGTTATAGGCATTTTTGTAATCCTTCATGCCGGAATAGGCCTTGGACAGCCCTTCGTAAGCATCCTTTTTGTCTCTGTATACGCCTGTAACCTCAGTTAATTTTAGACCTTCTTTAAGATTACCAACCGCTTCTGCATAAGCTTTTTGCTCTATTAGAACTTCTCCCATGCTAATGAGTGCCTTGGTTTTTTCTAATTTGGCATCATTGTGGTCTGCTGCCTGAATAGCTTTTTGGTGATATTTTTTTGCCAGACCATATTTTTTTAGATTTTTATAGGCCTTACCTATGAAATTATAAGTGTAGGATAGATTACTCCCAGACCTTGTATAGGCTTCTAAGGCGTCTTTAAGATAAGGCAAGGCATCTTGTGGCTTTCTAGAATCTATATAAAACTCAGCCATATTGATAGCAACTGCACCGATACCTTCATCATATCCCATTTTGCTGAATATATCCTTCGATTTGTTATACGCAGCTAATGCATCGTCATAAGTTGATTCTTCATTAGAGTATAATGCGCCAATATTTAAATAAGCAGTTCCTATCCTAGATGAATCTTGAATCTTCTCTGCAATCTTAACAGAACGTATAAAATAACCCAGTGCCTTTGGGTCATCTCCTTTTGTTTGATAAACCGCACCCAGATTATTAAGTAAATTACTGATTCCTGTTTCGTCATTAATGTCCTCAAAAATGGCCAATGACTTTTCCCAATGAATGAGGACGTCAGAGAATTCCCCTTTAACATAATGACCAAGGCCCATGTTTTTATAAGCGTAGGCTAAGCCTTTCTTGAAATTAATTTCTGTGGCAAGATCTATTGCCTGGCTAGAATACACCATGGAAGAATCTGGTTCAGACCGGAAAAGCTGAGCACCTATATCTAATAAAGTGTTAACTTTTGTGCTATCATTTGCTTGTTGTGTTAAAAGACGACTAAGTTCTTCCAAGCTTTGACCATTTTGACCAAAAGAGTTTAGTGCAAAGAAAAGCAAGATGATAAAATAAAGGACGTTCCGATTCATCAAAGTTGTACATCAAAAAGTTTGTGAGTATATTTAAATTTAGGGAAATATTCTATAAAAACCTACTAATTTATTCATTATCAATACATAAACAATCGGCATCCTAAGCTATTAACACATGAATCATACTATTATAAAGCATGAATAGGTAATACCTATCGTTCTTGTAAAACCTTATTTCAAAGTGGAACACTGCCTGTTTCATCTAAAACAACACCCTTTATCAAATGGGTAATTATTAAGTCTTTGGCCAATAGCGTATTTAAAGTATTTGCCTGTTTTGTTTAAATAGAAAAATATTAGGCAAGCACCTTTGTCAATTGATCATTTCGTATTAACTCGGAATTTCCAGAATTAATAAAAGCGTCATATGCACGAGTTAACAGCTCTGCTCTATACCAACCGTATGCTCCAAAAGCAATGAATCTTTTTATAGACTCATTAGGAGCGAGAGGTATTCTGTCTTCATACATTTTAAGTATTGTAGTACGATATACCACAAGCCTCTTTTGTGCTTTCATAATAAATAATAAGCGCTCTTTTGATGCTACAAAATCTACTTTTAAAGACAACAATATTTTATACTCTTGTTTTAATTGATTACGTTCTTGATTCCAATTACTAACTTTAAGCGCTAGTAATATCCCAATCATAACGAGAACGATTTCGCCAATGGCCTAGAAAAGATATTTCGAAAATTTATTCTCAGAAAGCAAGCGTTGCCTAAATCGGCGAAACAGTGTAATCATTCACCTTGGTTAGTAAGTAAATCAGGTTGATGGCAGTAATTGAGGATGGTTAACTATCTGTTTTAAAATATATTAAATGTTACACATAAAACATGAATCACAAAAAAAAAGCGAACTGTTTAGTTCGCTTTTTTTTTGTGATTCGTGTTTCCCCTATTAAAAATGGAGTTACAGTTTTAATTACACATGCAAAGCACGATCTTCAGTCGCAGCCAATGCAGCTTCTTTCATCGCTTCTGCATACGTTGGATGTGCGTGTGACATTCTAGAAATATCTTCAGCAGAGGCTCTGTATTCCATAGCGACCACTGCTTCAGCAATTAAATCAGCACAACGTGCGCCAATCATGTGGATTCCTAAAACTTCATCTGTAGTTTTATCGGCTAGGATTTTTACAAACCCATCAAGATCACCTCCTGCTCTAGCGCGACCTAACGCTCTAAACGGAAATTGTCCAACCTTGTACCCTACCCCAGCTTCTTTTAATTCTTCTTCCGTTTTTCCTACAGCAGCAACTTCTGGCCACGTGTAAACAACGCCTGGAATTAAGTTATAATTAATATGCGGTTTCTGTCCTGCTAACGTTTCAGCAACAAAAACACCTTCTTCTTCAGCTTTATGAGCCAACATAGCACCTCTTACAACATCACCAATCGCATAAATATTCTTCACGTTTGTTTGTAAATGCTCATTAACTTCAACTTGTCCTCTATCGCTTATTTTCACACCTGCTGCATCCGCATTTAAGCCTGCTGTATTAGGTTTTCTTCCTACGGAAACTAAACAGTAATCGCCCTTAAATTCTATGATTTCACCTTTCTTGTTTTCTGCTTTTACAATGACTTCGTCACCTTTGCGCTCAACCGCTTGTACTTTATGTGACATCATCATTTTAAACTTAGCTTTCTTAAACACCTTGTTTAATTCTTTTGATAGTCCTGCATCCATAGTTGGCAAAATGCGATCCATATATTCAATTACGGTTACCTCAGCACCCAAACGTCTATACACTTGACCAAGTTCTAAACCAATAACACCTCCTCCAATCACAATCATGTGTTTAGGGATTTCTTTAAGTTTTAAAGCCTCTGTAGAAGTGATAACGCGTTCTTTATCTAAAGTAATGAACGGTAGGCTTCCAGGTTTTGATCCTGTAGCAATAATGATGTTTTTTGCTTCAATTTCCTGAGCGTCCTTACCTTCTATTTTAATATGTGTTGCATCTATGAAACTCCCAAGACCTTCAAAAACATCAATATTATTTTTCTTCATTAAGAAATCAATTCCACCAGTAGTTTGATCAACAACAGATTGTTTACGACCAATCATCTTTTCTAGATTTACTTTGATTTCACCAGGAATTTCGATCCCGTGATCTTCAAAGTGCTTTGTTGCTTCTTCATAATGATGTGAAGAGGCTAATAAGGCTTTACTTGGTATGCAACCTACGTTTAAACAAGTACCTCCAAGTGTAGAATATTTTTCAATGATTGCGGTTTTCATACCTAATTGAGAGCAACGAATTGCTGCTACATATCCTCCAGGTCCAGAACCTATTATTGCTACGTCGTATGATTTCATAAATTTAATTTTATCTAGTTTTAAACGTCTACAAAAGTACGATTTTGATTGACTAATGCCGAATGAAGATTCACGTTTTTTTATTCTTATACAGAAATTACTGAAGTAGATTAACTGAGATAATTAAAACAAGAAAAGTGCCTACCTGAATCAATGACAATCCTCCTGTAGACACTATATCTTAACTCCCCTAAGAATTAATTAATAACATAAGGTAAAGTTGTTACAAAATAAATTATGATGCAATACTTAAATTGAGTATTTTTTATTCGATTTTTAAATCAAACTTTGATTCATTTTTAGCATACCTATAAGCTCACCTGTAGAAGATATATTAAGTTTTTTTAAAATATTTCTTCGATGAGTATCTACTGTATGGGAACTTATATTAAGCTTTTGAGAAATCTCTTTACTACTAAAATCTAAAACCAATAATCTAATAACATCTCTTTCTCGGTTACTAACACCCTTACTCAATAATTTTTGACCATAATTTTTAAAATAGATGGTATCATATTCATTCTGATTGTTTAACAGTTTAGCCGAGGCAGATATATCTATTTTTATATCACAATGAAGCACTGTATAATGTGCAAGCCCAACGATTGGCTTTCCATGACTATCAAAAGCTAGAGGTGTTGTATTCTGAATTAAATTCACATAAACATCTTCAGCATTTTTAAATCTATAATTCCATGTGTAATTTGCTTTTTGACGGTCTTCTTCACTAATATTAGCTAAAGTAAACTCCATTAATTCTTTTAGAGATTTAAGCCATTTATCAAGATCATCAGGATGAATTCTATCCCAAAAACACCGCATACCTTTAGCTTTTAATAGATTAGAATCTAAACCAAGACATGCCTTAAGATTTTTGCTTACATACTCAAACTCTAAGCTTTGCGTATTCGTGATGCAAAAAAACGTAGAACCATAGGGTAGAAAGGCATCTAATTCTATAATTTTTTTAATATGTGTTTCTAATGACGGTTTATCATAAGAGCTAAAAATAGACTTATACAACTCCTTAATTTGGTAATGTTTCATAGAATAGCAATCTTAATTATGCTAATTTATAAAATAAATTTTTAATTCGGAAACCCCAACACTCATAACTATCTAACTATAAGCATACAATAGTACTAAATAATGCATTTAATGGTAACTGATGTCCTAGATTTTAGCATTTTGAATATTCATACAAAAAGAACATCGAGATCATACTAAGCGCATTTCCGAAGAAAAAAGATTGAAACAACATACAGTTGTGTTGATAGTATCGTAATCTTTTGTCGTTTTTTATTACGAATTTTAAAAACCAATAGTTGGTATCAAAATAGCCTCACTTTGTTGTTTCAATATCTTTTAAAATCCATTCTAATTCTGGATCAATATTATTGAGTCTATCTTGGTATGTTGGTAGAATCTCAACATCTGGTTTTATACCATAACCCTCTATATCTGTTTTTTGTTTTGTATCTAATTGCATTAACCCTATACGCACTCTTACTTTTGTATTAGGTAATTCATAAATTTTGAATAGTCCTGCTACTGTACCATTGTAGGCTCCCCCAGTTTCTTCGCCCACAAACGTAGCACGATTTGTACCATGTAATTGAGACGATAGTACCGATGATGCAGAAAATGAATTCCCATTAATTAAAACATAAATTTTGCCCTTAAAGTTTAATGGTTTAGGCTCCTGTTCTCTTGCAGATTTAAATTTACGATACAGTTTACCATCTTTTTTACTCACATTAAGAAGATCTGCAGTTGCCAAGCCTGGAGATAATAAACCAACAAATATTTTAGTCCCAAAAGAATTTGAATTACTCATTAAACTTTTTAAAATTGGAAACCTTGTATTAGTTTCGCTCTTATTAATAAGTATATAATTTTCGTCTATAAGATAAGAATAGAGGTAATCAATTTCATCTAAACGCCCCCCAAAATTATTTCTTAAATCAATGATTAATGTTTTAGTTTTTAGTGAATCTAACGCTGTAAAGGTTTCATCATAAAAACCTTCAAAATTACCATTCTGAAAAATTTTTATCTTAACGATTGCAACTGTACTATCCTTACCAATAAAATTTAAGCTCCTCGTATAGTTTTTTACTTCTGGCATGTGAGGTGTTGACACAAATCCATATTTACTATTCTGTTTTTGTTTCGCTTTTTGCTCTATTTTTTTGGCTTTACGCTCGGCCTTAGTCAGTTTTACTAGTGTTTTGAATATCGCTTTTAGTGAATCTCTTTTAATAGAATCCCTTTGTATTTGAAGACTGTCTCTCAAAGGTCTTCTTTTATAGGTTTTAATAAAGGTAGAATCTGCATTTTTTAATGTCAACGAAATACTATCAAAACGCCCTTTATCATTAGCGTAGTATCTCATAAAACGGGTACCCACAACGCGATTATGAAAAGTAGTGTTATAGCCATCTGCAGTAATTAATTGTTTATACCTTTTAATTAAGTCTTGCGGTATTTCTTTTTCAATTTTTAAAACTTCAGCATTAATTAGGACTGAATCTTTACCTACAACATCAGAAATTATAAGTTTATCATCTACATATTCGAAACTTAGATAATTGATATCAAAACGCGATTCTAAACGCTTAATGCGTTCTTCTCTATGTAATTTAATACTTGGTGGCGAAATAGACAAATGACCTTGACCAACATGTTTTGTAACCGTCGCTAATTGCTTGTAAAACGTACGACTATCCATTGGTACACTGATTCCCTTTTTTAGACTATCAAACTTAAAATCTAGAATATCTTTAGAGACAAACTGGTATAAACGTGGATGATGTCGCTGCAACTGCTCATACGCCTTATCAATATCTTCATGTATATCTTCAACAGAATGAAGTTGTGTTACCTGTAAGTTATGTTTTTCTATGCTCGCACAAGAGACGAACAAAACTGCAATACAAAACATTAGTAGTAATTTTTTACTCATATTAGTCGTTTTGAGTGTGATGAATTCTTGACGCTCTAATGGCATATAATGATGATTTTAAATAAAGGGTTCTGCTTAAGGGTTCTACTTAATAGACGTTAAAAAAGATAAAATGGTTGCTTTGATACGATGTTTTTTTTCTTCGGAAATATCTACGACGGAAAACCGAGCATCTCTCCCATCCCTACAGTAAATAACCAACAGCCATAAATAGCGTGTTCAATCGTTACTAATAACGTTGACTTTGTCTTTTTAAAGGTTAAAGCAAAGAGAATCCCTCCAACGAACGTAAGGATCATCACGAGGCCATTTCTGAAGAACAAATGCGCCAAAGAAAATAACGTAGCGTTTAAAATAATGAAAAGCATTTCGTTTTTGAATAACGATTGATATCGCTGAAAAAAGAAGGTTCTAAAAATTAATTCCTGAGGATATACTGAGAAAACACTGTAGAAAAATAAAATAGCTAACCATTTTAGCGGTTTATTTAAAACGACCACATAGAGATTTGATGAATCATCATACCAAACATATAATGTCGTGAGAACTGAAATAATAACTAATTGAATGAAAGTACGTTTATAAAAAGACTTCCAATTAAGATTTTTTGCGACGTTAAACTTATTTTTTTTAATACGCAATAACACAAATAAAATATACAAAAACCCAAAAACACCAATGATTATTTTTATCCAAATAGGATAATCAATGGCGAAACTGATTGGCACTAAAATAAAAGCAATAAAAAATTCAATTAATTTATAAGCGGTTGATTGCATAAGCTAAAGATAGCTAATTAATACTAAACGCTAATTGCTGTCGTATGTTTTACTTCGCTAATCATAAAAGCGCTGTGTGTGCTTCCAATATGACTAATAGTAGTTAATTTTTTAACCATAAATTCTCTAAACTCGTCTATATCTGCAACAATAACTTTGAGCAAATAATCATAATCACCACTAATATGATAACATTCTAAAACCTCGTCCAGTTTAGTCACCTCTTTTTCAAATTTAACAACGAAATCCTGAGTGTGTTGTAACAATTTAATGCTGCAAAATGCCACGAAAGATTTGTCTACAGATTTCTTATCAATAAGCGCAACATATCCAGAAATTATTTGAGCACGCTCTAATTTTTTAATTCGTTCATACACCGCAGTAACCGAAAGGTTTAGTTTACCAGAGAGCTCCTTATTGGTTTGCTTACTATCTATTTGAAGAAAATGGAGTAACTTTTTGTCTATGGTATCTAATTGTATCATGAGTTCGAAAGATTTTCAGTTAATAATAATTAAAATTGACAATATTAACAAAAACAACTGCAAAAACACATATATTTAGTTTTATTATCTAAATAAATAACATTCACTTGTTTTTTAGTCTAAAATTTATGAATTTTGACTTATGACAGATTTTATAATTATCGGAGCAGGACAAGCAGGATTATCAATGGCTTATCAGCTTACGCAATTAAAAAAAGACTTCTTTATTGTAGATGCAAATAGTGAAACTGGAGCACCATGGCTAAAGCGCTGGGACTCGTTAAAACTATTTACACCAACAGAGTTTAACCATTTACCTGGAATGGATTTCCCAACTAAAAAGGGCTACTATCCAAATAAGTACGAGGTTGCAGCCTATTTAAAATCTTATGTCACAAAATTTAAAATTCCAATTACGTTTAATCAAAAAATTAAAGGCTTAAAAAAAGAAGATGATCATTTTGTTTTAGAAAGTGAATTACAGACGTTTAAAGCAAAAAATATTGTGGTCGCCACGGGTCCTTTTCATAAACCATTTACACCTCCTTTTCACACTAAAATATCAAAAGACATTATTCAAATACATAGTGAACATTATAAAAACCCAGAGCAACTTCAAGAAGGAGACACTTTGGTTGTTGGTGCAGGAGATTCTGGTGTTCAAATTCTTAATGAAATTTCAAATACAGATCGTGATGTTTATTTTTCTGGAGACACTAACATTACGTCAATTCCACAAGAAATACTCGGTAAAACGATATGGTGGTGGTTCAAGAAAATTGGATTTCTATCGGTTAGTAAATTTTCATACATAGGAAAAAAATTGAGTAAGGGTGGTCAACCGGTTATTGGAACAGACGTAAAATCACTCTTAAAAAAAGATAACGTTATTTGCGTTGGACGTACTTTAGATGCCAATGACACCGAATTACAATTTGAAGAAGGACACTACAAAAGTATAAAAAATGTGGTTTGGGCAACAGGGTTTAAACCTAATTTTGAATGGATTGAGGGTGTGACCCTAAACGATTATAAATATCCAAAAAATTACAGAGGCATTAGTGATGTTGACGGGCTCTACTTTTTAGGACTTCCGTGGTTGTTCACTAGAGGCTCTGCAACATTAGGTGGTGTCAAAAAAGATACAAAATTTTTGAGTAATTATATTGAAAAATTAGAAGAACAACCTGCTTACTCTAAGCTAGTTTTAAAGAAACAATTTGCATAATACAAACCCTACAAATGAAAAAAAGCTATCAAGGTATTGAACAAAAAAGAGACGACGGCAACATTTGGTTTAATGACCTAAAACGTCAACGATCTCAAGGCCCTACATTAAGCACTAATAGATACGAAAACTTTAAGGAATCAACCAAATCCATTCACGCTGGTCAATATGACGACCCTACAACTGGAGCTATTGGCACACCTATATTTCAATGTTCTACGTTTTATCTTAACGAGTCATCTTATGAAGCCATTGATGAAGGTCGTGGACGTGATGAAATGATCTATACGCGTTACGGTAATCCGTCGCAATGGAGTGTGCAGGAAAAATTATCAGCTCTAGAAAATGCAGAAAGTTCTATTGTATTTTCTTCAGGAATGGCAGCCATATCTACAGCAATCCTTGGCATGCTAGACAAAGGCAGTCATGTCGTATCTTCACGAGACATCTATGGTGGTACTTATAATTTTCTATATGAAGATTTAGACAAATATGGTATGTCTGTAACCTTCACATCACCTACAGATATTGACGATATTGAAGCCTCAATACAAGAGAATACCAAAATATTATACTTTGAAGCGCTAACAAATCCCTTATTAAAAATCACACCCATTGAAGCGCTTGTAGCCCTTGGTAAAAAGTACAACTTAAGAGTCATTATTGACAATACATTCTTAACACCTTATAATGTTAAGACTTTAGATTTAGGTGTTGACTTAGTGGTGAATTCTGCAACAAAATATTTGAATGGTCATTCAGATTTAATTGGAGGAACGGTATCTGGATCTAGAAAATTAATAGATCGTTTGTGGCCACAAATGCTAAAGAATGGTGGTTCTATGGATCCTCATGTTTGCTTTATGTTAGAGCGAAGTCTAAAAACCTTTGCTTTACGCATGCGAACCCATAATAGTAATGCACTAGAGTTAGCGACCTATTTAGAACATCACGAAAACATAAAAAAGGTATACTATCCTGGGTTAGCGTCACATGATCAACATGAATTAGCAAAAACGCAATTAAAAGGGAAAAATTCTGGAATGATCAGTTTTGAAATTGAAGGCGGAGATGATAATGCACATACACTTCTAAAACTTTTGAAATTACCAAAAGAGGCGACAAGTCTTGGTGGTGTAGAAAGTCTTATTTCATTACCATATAACACATCTCAAGCATCATTAACTAAAGAACAACAAAAAGCTATTGGCATTAACGACGGACTCATACGCCTATCTGTTGGTGTTGAAGATATTGAAGATTTAGTATCAGATTTTGAACACGCACTACATACCATTTTTAAAACACAACCCCACTATGCTTAATAATATAAATATTGCAGGCCTTAGCGAATATGCTAACGAAGTAAAAGATCAAAACATCCAAGGTAAAGCGTCTTATGGCGTGAAACTAAACTGGGAAAGTGGTACAAAAACAACAGTATCAACCAAAAATATGGTACTTGGAGAGCACAAATTGATTCGTGATTTTAAGTTCACAATAGATGAACCAAATGAATTATTGGGTGTTAATTCTGCACCAAATCCCGCAGAATATATGTTAGGTGGTATGGCAGGCTGCATGGCTGTAACATTTATGGCAGGTGCCACAGCAATGAATATTGAAATAAATCAATTACAACTAGAAATTGATGGTCAATTAGATTTACAAGGGTTTCTTGGATTAAATCCTGATATCAATCCTGGCTTCCCAGAACTAAAATTCATTTTTAATGTTCAGGGTGATGGTACTCAAGAACAATATGAGAAATTGATGGAGCGTGTGACAATGCATTCCCCCAATTATAATACCATTAAAAACGAAGTAAGATTAATTGGTGAACTTCAGTCTTAAGATTAAAGGTTATTAAATTCCCTTCATTCGTATCCAAAGTGCATTCATCGTAAACTCAAAATCATCCATTTCTGGAGCAAAAGGTTTCATATTTAAACGATTACCCGTTTTGTAGAGTTTCAAATTAAAAACTGCTTTGTAACCGTCTCGTGTTTCCACTAAAGGATAACGTAAATCCTTGTAGATATAATTTCCGTTATCTTCGCTTTCAACGCTATAGTAATCATTACTAAACCATGCTAAGTCCATTATGTCTTGAGAATACTCTGGGTCTAAATTTCTTTTCTTCGGAAATGTCTGCCATCCAGAAAATCGGTCTGATGCATCCAATAGTGAATAATAACCAATTTGGTATGTGCTATCGGTTTCTGCGATACCATACCACAAAATATTATTCAAAATCGAAGGTTGCGCACTAAACCTATTGAAGGTAATTCCATTTTCGACTAAAGACGTTTTAAATACATTATCAATATGAAGCTTATTAAAAATGGTAAATAGCATATACATTGAGCTTACACCTACTCCAACTTTTAGCCATAAACGTCGTTTATCATTCCGTCTATTATAAAACATCAAAACAAGCATAGCTATCAAAAATGGAACTGTATATAAAGGATCTGCCACTGCAATAGTATTGAAAGCCACCCGATAATTTGAGAATGGCGCAAATAACTGCGTCCCATAAGGTGTAAAGCAATCTAGAAGTGGATGTGTGAAAAGAGATAAGAAAAAGAGTTGAATCCAGTCCTTTTGAGTAGTTGAGTGTAAACGATTTCCGGAGTTATACAACTTATGACCTAACCAACCCAATGCAAAAGCTGCCAAAACGGAAAACAAAATAGAGTGCATAAAACCCCTGTGAAATAGTATGATATCAATCTCGTTGGTGTAAAACAATCTTCCTAAAAAGACATCTAAATCAGGAATCGTTCCTCCTATAGCACCAAACAACAAGGCTTTATTACCTATCTTTTTACCGAGAACAGCTTCGCCACAAGCAGCGCCTAAAACAATTTGAGTTAATGAATCCATATGATGTACGAATTTACATCAAGTGTTTGAATAGTCAAAGCTTGATATAAGAATCATCTTGGAAATTAATAATGGTGTTGCTTTATTTGTTTTCTAAAACCTCTAAACGCCTTAAGATGTCTGCGTTTGCTTTTAAAAGTGCTGCATTTTGTTTTTGAAGTTCTTCTATCTGCTCTTGTTGCTCTTGTACTGCTTTTATCGTCATTGGAAGAAACGAATTATAGTGAACAGCAAACATATCATTATTAGTTTTAATAATAATACCCGTATTATCAAATCCAGAAGTGTTAAGTGCGGATTCTAACTCTTGAGCAATAAAACCAAACTCTGTCTTTTTCTCTAAATCTGCTATACGATGATAAGATACTGGGCGTATTGTTTTTATGAAATCCAATCCTAATGGCGAATCTTGGATGTTAGACTTTAATCTTCTATCAGAAGTTGATGCCCAACCTAATGAAGCGTTGACAAACGCAGTTTGGTCTGCCCCACTACCTATTTGAATACGATTACTCGCATTAAAAGCAACCCCATTGCCAATAGCTATAGAATTTGAAGAATTATTTCCTCCAATTATTGCTCCAGTACCAATCACTATATGTCCTTGTCCAGTAATTGTACTAGCATTACGTCCAATCATAACATTGTTGTTGCAACCATTACATGCTCCCCCAGCATTTTGTCCAATAGCAGTATTACTTGAGCCAGTACCTCCAATTAAAGCGTTTTGACCTATAGCTACGTTATTAGAACTAAGACCACCACTACCCACTAAAGCAGAGTGACCAACTGCCACATTATTAGAAGAACTAGTATTACTAGAATTTGAACCAGAGTTAAAACCAACATAGGTGTTTGCTGTTGAATTATTAGCCAAACCTGCACTAATGCCGTAAGATGTGAGATTAGTACTTAGTCTTCCAGATTCTATGTTATTTCTTTTAAAAACAACATCTGCATCATTTATAGACCCGATAAAACTAGCAGTTGTAACACCTGTATTACCATCTAAAAGCCATCCAGAACCACCAAATCTAACCCATTCTAATGTTCCTGCATTATCAAACAAATAATAATATCCAGGTTCTACAGTCCCATTACTAGCGGTATTATAAACCATTTCAGATGCTGTAGGTGTTAAAACAGTTAATGTCGTTAAATCAGTTAAAGCAACTCGAGGTATTAAGAAACCATCGTTAACAGAACTAATATCAAGAGCGCCTTGGGGGTTTGTAGTACCGCTTCCGACCTGTGCATTCAAAGCCAAGGTTACCAATCATATACCGAGCAAATTAAATAATGTTGTCATAATTTTGTGTAAGAATTTTGATTATTCTAAAGTTAGCCAACATTATCGAACACTCCCTAATTATGAGGTTACATAAACCATACAAGTCAAAAAAATAGCACATAACCCTGATAAACAGTTATTTATGTGGTATTTATAAAAAACCCTATGTCCATGTTAAATTTTTAAATACTACGAACAACCCTCTTGTATGGGTAATGTATAGGTCTGTTTGATGGTGTGAAATTCAATAAAGCACTAAACCCCAATCAATTGTATAGCATTTGCAAAATAAAATCAATTTAAAAGTCATAAAAAACCATGAACTGCGTGGTGTTAAACGCATGAATATATTATAAAAAAACACAGTCTAACTATCAACAACGATTTGCAATTGACTTAACAATATCGTAACATTACATGACTAAACTTACACTACAATTACATGAGCGACGACAAAAACATTTCAGAGATTAAAATTCAAGATCAAAAAATTATAGATAACACTGAATTAAATATCTGGGAAGCACTAATTCCTGTAATAGCTTTAGTAGGAATGTTAGCTTACTATATTTATGTT